>JACPQK010000154.1 GCA_016190535.1 Chloroflexota bacterium
AACCAGGTGTCCAGCACGTCCGGGTCCTGCTCTATGTGAGGAGAGTTACACGAGGAGCAAGCAGTCGGGTCCTCCAGGGCCACGGTGAGGCCGCCGCAGTCCCGGCAGTACCACACGGGGATGCGGTGGCCCCACCAGAGCTGGCGGGAGATGCACCAGTCCCGGATGTGCTCCATCCAGTTCTGGTAGACCTTGACGAAGCGCTCGGGGACGATGCGGATGCTTCCCTCCATCACTGCCTTCAGCGCAGGCTGGGCCAGAGGGGCGATCTTGACGAACCACTGGCGGCTGGCCAGGGGCTCTACCATGGTCTTGCAGCGGTCGCAGTGGCCCACGGAGTGGGTGTAGGGCTCCATCTTGTCCAGCAGGCCCTCCCGCTCCAGGTCTCTGAGGAGCGCCTGGCGGCAGGCGGTGCGGTCCATGCCCTCATAGGGGCCGGCCTCCCGGCTCATGGTCCCGTCCAGGTTTATGGCCATGACCGTGGGCAGCCCGTGGCGCTGGCCGACCTCGAAGTCCACCGGGTCGTGGCCGGGGGTGATCTTCAGCGCCCCGGTGCCGAAGGCGGGGTCTACCGCCTCATCGGCGATGACGGGAAGTGGGCGGCGCAGTGCCGGCAGAAGCACAGTGCGCCCTACGGCGGCCCTGTGCCGCTCGTCCCTGGGGTTGACCGCCACCGCGGTGTCCCCCAGCAGGGTCTCCGGGCGGGTGGTGGCCACGGTAAGATGGCCGTCCCCCTCGGCGAAGGGGTAGCGGATATGGTAGAGGTAGTCCGAGATGTCCTGGTGCACCACCTCCAGGTCGGAAAGGGCGGTGCCACAGCGGGGACACCAGCTTATGATGCGCTCCCCGCGATAGATGAGGCCCTTCTGGTAGAGGCGAACGAAGGTGGTGCGTACCGCTATGGAAGGGCCGGGGTCTAGCGTAAAGCGCTCCCGCGCCCAGTCGCAGGAGGTCCCCAGGCGGCGGTGCTGCTCGGTGATGGCCCTGCCATACTGGTCCATCCACTGCCACATGCGCTCCAGGAACTTCTCGCGGCCGATCTGCTGGCGCTTGACTCCTTCCTGGGCGAGTACCCTTTCCACCACCACCTGCGCGGCGATGCCGGCATGGTCCCGGCCTGGCAGCCAGAGGGTGGGGTCCCCCAGCATACGGTGCCAGCGGATGAGGGCATCCTCAATGGCGGCGGTGAGGGCGTGTCCCAGGTGCAACTCTCCGGTAACGTTAGGTGGGGGCATGATGATGACGAAGGGCTTCTTGTCAGGGTCTATACGGGGCTGGAAGTAGCCCTGGGCCTCCCACCAGGCGTAGATCCCCTGCTCTACCTGGTGGGGGTCATAGGCGGGGGGTAAGCTGGCGCGCTCTTGTGACATGACGAATCTGGCTAACTATGATATTACCGTGGGCAGGCAAAGTAAAGGCGAAGGCAGTAGTCCATGGATTCTAACTAAGGGTCGCATTCTCATTAGAGAAAAGACTCATCCCAAACGTGAGCCGTCTCCATACAATAATGAGACTATTAGTTACCCACGGCTGAAGCCGTGGGCATGGTAATCCCGAAGCTAAGCCCCAGGCTTCAGCCTGGGGTATCAATTACAACCCGCGAAGTGATTGTTGGGCCCCATTCGCGCCCAGCCTGGCATGTAGCGAGAATCCACGGACCAAGGGGATGTCTATTAACACCCCCGACGGAAGCCGGAGGCCGGGTAGCCGCCAAACTAAGCCCCAGGCTCCCGCCTGGGGTGTCGTAGGCAGATCTGGCCCTCACCCTAACCCTCTCCCAGAGGGAGAGGGAAATACAGGGAGGGAAAACCTACCGCTGCCTACCCTTCGTCCTGGTACGGGGGATAGAGGACCACGCTCTCCTGCTCCCGGGGGTCGCTGCGGGCTACTATGGCTATGGCGGGCTCCCGTTCATCCAGATTAAAAGGCTGGTGGGGCACATTAGGCTCGATAAAGAGGAAGTCCCCAGCCTCAGAGATTACCTCCTTCTCCAGGCGCTCCCCGTAGCGAGTCTTTACCCGACCCTTGATGAGGTAGATGGCGCTCTCATGGTCGCGATGGTAATGGGCCTCGGCATGGCCGCCCGGGGGGATAATAATAAGGTTGAGAGAAAGGCGAGATGCCCCCACATTCTCGGCGCTGGTCCCCACAAAGTAGGGCAAGCCCTGCTTAGACATAGATTCCTCTGTGGCCCTCACCAGGGATACTCCCTCCCCTACCTTGATTTGCATGTCACCCCTCCTGATAGCCAGATTCTCATAGGACCCTATCTTTCCATTGTACACCAGGGCAGGGGAGTAATGATAACCATTTCTCTCTCCCCCTCGCCAGGCCAGAGCTTGCCCCTCGTTTCCCTTTCAGCACTCTGGGAGGCCCCCCGTGGTTGCCCATTGACGGGCGAGGCCGAATGAGCTACCCTTCCAGTGCCCAGTGGGATGGCCGGTCTCGGCGCGCCTACGAGGGGTGTATTTTGCCTGTTCCGCGACAGCCACTACGCATTGGACAGTCCTCAATGGCCCCTTTGGGCCGAACAATAGGCGGGTTTGCCAATGGGTCGAGAGAGCATCATATCGTTCTGACTTTGAAGGCCTTGGGATCGGGGTTCCTTGATCGGTCGCGGTGAAAAGTGGAGGTGCGCGCCAGTGGGGTCAACGCCAGCCCTCGTTTCCTGGAATCTGACTCGCGCTTGCAATCTGCGGTGTGGGCATTGCTACCTGGATGCCCGGGGGCCAGCGCCAGGAGAACTTGGCACGGAGGAGTGCCTCGCCGTGTTGCGCCAGATGAGGGACGCCGGGACCCAGATGGTCATTCTGAGCGGCGGCGAGCCTCTGTTGCGGGGGGACCTGTTGGCCCTGGTATCCCAGGGAGCGAGTCTCGGCCTCACCATGGTTCTGGGCACCAACGGCTGCCTGCTGGACGAGGCTACCGGTTCGCGCCTGGCCGCGGGTGGGCTGAGGGGGGCAGGCATCAGCTTGGACTCTATCCATCCTGAGGCGTATGACGCCTTTCGCGGCGTCCCGGCTGCCTGGAAGGGGGCACTACAGGGAGCGTCCTCATGCAGGGGCGCAGGCATCCCCGTGGTTCTCCAGGCCACCGTCTTGCCCTGGAACTGCCAGGAGATAGGTGACCTGGTGGCCTTGGCTTCGGAATGGGGTGCCTGGGGTATCAACTTCTACTTTCTGGTGTGCACTGGCCGGGGCGATACTATGACCAATATCACTCGCGAGCAGTACTGGCAGGCACTGGTCTCCCTCTCGGAGGCGCAGGCCCGATATCCCAAGGTGGTGGTGCGTACCCGCTGTGCTCCCCAGGCGGTGGCCTCATCGCAGTCGTCCGACGCATTGGGTTCGGGCTGTATGGCGGGAGTGTCCTACGCCCGGGTCACGCCGGAGGGCGAGGTGACGCCTTGCCCTTATTTGCCTTTTTCCGTCGGCAATCTGCGCGAAGGCAACCTGTCCGCGCTCTGGCAGAATTCACCCGTCCTGCACGCCCTTCGCGCCACAACCGGGCCGGCGGGGTGCCAACCTTGCTATTACCGACATTCGTGTCGCGGTTGCCGGGCCCGTGCCTTCGCGGCAACGGGAGACCTCGCGGGACAGGACCCCTGGTGCAGTGGGCCTGTGGAGCAACTGCCCCGCGATGAGCGACCGATAACCTGGACTCCGGCGGCAGACGAGCTACTGGTGCGGGTGCCCTCGTTCCTGCGGCCTATGGTGCGGCGGGCTGTAGAGGGCTATGCCCGCCGCCAGGGTTACGCTGAGATTACCCCAGAGATCGTAGCCGGAGTGCGTGAGCGCATGCGGCCAGCCGGGCTAGCCCAACCCCAGGGGGGCCAGGCGAACCCTTAGCCCGTCTTTACTATGAAAATGCCAAGCGACATAGGTGGAACGGTATGGTCTCGTAGGGGAGGAACTCTGTGTCCTCCCCCCGGGGT
>JACPQK010000156.1 GCA_016190535.1 Chloroflexota bacterium
GACCACGGCAAGTCCACCCTGGCCGACCGCCTCCTGGAGGCCACGGGCACCATACCTGCCCGGCAGATGGAGGACCAGGTCCTGGACCAGATGGACCTGGAGCGGGAGCGGGGCATAACTATCAAAGCCCAGGCAGTGCGCCTGTCGTACCGGGCAAGGGACGGCCAGACATACCAGCTCAACCTTATAGATACGCCGGGGCACGTAGACTTCTCCTACGAGGTGTCCCGTAGCCTGTCCGCCTGCGAGGGGGCCATCCTGGTGGTGGATGCCTCCCAGGGCATCCAGGCCCAGACCCTGGCCCATGCCTACCTGGCTATTGACCTGGGACTGACCCTGGTGCCCGTGGTCAACAAGATCGACCTGCCCAACGCCGAGCCGCAGCGGGTGGCCCAGGAGCTTACAGACGTCCTGGGCTTTTTGCCCGAGGAGGTCCTCTTCGCCTCGGCCAAGGAAGGCAAAGGTATCGAAACGGTGCTGGAGACCGTGGTAGGCAGGATGCCCCCGCCAAAGGGAGCGCTGGAAGCGCCGCTACGGGCCTTGGTCTTCGATGCCAAGTACGACCCCTACAAAGGGGTAGTAGTCTACCTCAGGGTAGTGGACGGCCGGGTGCGCCCCAACGCCCGGCTGCGGCTCATGGGCAGTGGGCGCACCTTCGAGGCCCTGGAGGCAGGGGCGTTCACACCCTGGATGGTGACGGTGGCTGAGCTATCCCAGGGGGAGGTGGGCTACCTGGCCACGGGGCTCAAGGATATAGGGGGGTTCCCGGTAGGGGATACCGTCACCGAGGAGGCCCATCCCGCGCCGGCTGCCCTTCCCGGGTACCGCCCGGTGAAGCCCATGGTCTTCGCCGGGCTCTATCCCACCGAGGGTGGGGACTACCCCTTGCTCCGGGAGGCCCTGGAGAAGCTCCGCCTCAATGACGCCGCCCTCTCCTTCGAGCCGGAGACCAGCGCGGCCCTGGGCTTCGGATTCCGCTGCGGCTTCCTGGGCCTGCTCCACATGGACGTGGTGAGGGAACGGCTGGAGCGGGAGTACGGGCTCAGCCTCCTGACTACGGTGCCCAGCGTGGCCTACCAGGTGGTCACTACCCAGGGGGAGGTAGTTACTGTGGACAACCCTTCCAAGCTCCCCCCTCCGGTGACCATCGCCGAGGTGCGGGAGCCGTGGGTGTCCATCTCCATAGTCACGCCTCAGCGCTACCTGGGAGCCATCATGGAGCTGGTCACCAAGCGCCGAGGCGAGTTCCGGCGCATGGAGTACCTTCAGGCAGAGACGGGCACTGAAGGGACCCGGGTGGTCCTGGATTACGACGTACCTCTCTGTGAGATGCTGGTGGACTTCTACGACCGCCTGAAGTCCCAGAGCCAGGGCTATGCCTCCCTGGACTACAGCTTCAAAGAGTACCAGGCGGGCAAGTTGGTTAAGCTGGACATACTGATCAACAATCAGCCGGTGGATGCTCTCTCCCGCATCGTCCATGCCGACGAGGCCTATGTGGAAGGGAAGTCCCTGGTGGAGAGGCTGCGCCAGATCATCCCCCGCCAGCTCTTTGAGGTGGCGGTGCAGGCAGCCATTGGCACACGGGTCATCGCCCGGGAGACCATCCGGGCCATGCGCAAGGACGTGCTGGCCAAGTGCTATGGCGGCGATGTGACCCGCAAGCGCAAGCTCCTGGAGAAGCAGGCCGAGGGCAAGAAGCGCCTAAAGCGCATCGGCCACGTGGAGGTGCCCCAGGAGGCCTTCATGGCCGTCCTCAAGCTCAAGGAATAGCCTCTAGTCCTCCCCCTTGACGGGGGAGGACTAGGGTGAGGGGGGTCGATTGGCAAGCCCAGTGGGCCCGCACACCCCTTGGTTGCACACAAGGTAGGCTCTTTCGGTTCTTTTTGCTTTCGGAGGGGTCACAGCGCCTACCCCTTGCGGTATAATGCTCTATCAATTGCAGGCAGGAGGAGACCATGGCTGTCACCGTTACCGAAAAAGAGGGCGGGAAGGTCCACCAGGGGAAATATGCCAGTATCAAGGGTGGAGAGATCAAGCTCTTCTCCGGCATTATGTCCGACAAGAAGGGCGGCTGGCGCGGCTGTGGCAAGTGCAGCGCTTTCCCCACCGAGGCCGTGACCGTCTCCGCTGATAACCCCGCCACGGAGCTGAAACAGGGCTAGTGTCCTGTCCCTGAAGATGATTGCCAAAGTCGTGCCGCTTGGGACACCCCTCATCCCTTCGCCTTGCTCAGGGCAAGCTCTACCTTTCCCCCGCCAAGGGGGAAGGAACCCCTTTCCTCCCCCTCGACGGGGGAGGCTTAAGAGCCTGTCCTGAGCGTGGCGAAGGATGGGGGGGGGAGTGGGCGAGGCAATGCCACGAACTTCTGGGGCATGGCGCTAGGGCGGCCCTCCCTGCTAGCGCCATGCCCTGGCCAGGCCCACCACCAGGACGAGGGCCAGGATCAGGGGAAGCAGCCACCACGGGAAGGGCATACGCCGCTCGATTTTCTCCAGCCGGCGCTCGCTGGCCCGCCGCCTCCTTCGCCGCCTGCTCATGAGTATCGCGCTCCCCATCCCTATCCCTGGCCCGGTGCAGGAGCCAGGGCTTCAGGTCTCGCCAGAGGCCATGATAGCAAAATCGGCCTCGAATAGCTGGGGCAGTTGTGGAATTCTTTTTGAAAGCGAAGGATTGTGTGCTATAATTGGCCCCATCCTGGAGGGTAGACCACCTTCGTAAAGGTGGAAACTGAAGGAGACCGCCGGGATGAGGGATAGACCTCCCCGGGCGGACTGGGCCAGGCTAGAGCGAGAAAGGAGGGTCTATCTTGAACAGCAAAAGGACTGCCACCATCTTATTAGTCCTGGGTATCCTCCTGGTGGTGGCAAATGTGATTATCAAGGGTGGCGAAGGACGAGGGGGCCTGCTCTCGGACCTCATGTTCGTCGCCGGCATCATCGCCTTCGTCTGGGGACTCGTCCTGTTCGTTCGCCGCAGCGGGAGGAAACCGGCAGCGTAGCCCTCGGCGCAAACGCACACTTGACCGGAGGTGGCAAGTATGGAGACCGTGGTGCGCGGCGGGGTAGCACTGGCCTACGCGGAGGCCGGGGCGGGCGACCCGCCCATTGTCCTGCTGCACGGTATGGGCGGGAACCACACCCGTCTTGCGTCCCAGTTCGAGCATCTGCGCGCCCGGCACCGGGTGGTGGCGCTGGACCTGCGGGGCCACGGGGCCAGCGGGAAACC
>JACPQK010000146.1 GCA_016190535.1 Chloroflexota bacterium
ACCTGGGCATGCCCGGCACCACACCCTCCAAAGAGGGAGCTACTGGGCAGCAGCGCCTGCTCCGGCACCCTTTCCTGGCCGAGCAGATTGCCGAGTCCCTGGGTCTACCGCTGGAGGTCAGGCTGGCGCTGAAGCACCACCACGAGAACTACGATGGCTCCGGATACCCCGATGGCTTGAGCGGCCAGAGCATCCCCCTGGGCGCTCGACTGCTGCGGGTGGTGGATGCTATGGTGACTCTCACCTTGGCATCAGACGAGCGCTTGCCGCCACAAGAGGCCCTGTCCCGGCTGAAAGCGGGGGCCGGCAAGGAGTATGATCCTCAGATGGTGGAATCCCTGGGCCAACTTGTGGTGGAGAAGTCCGGCCGTCCCGAGGCGGAGATCATCTCCACCGTCTCCCACGAGCTGCGTTCCCCCCTCACTTTCCTGGTGGGCTATAGCGAGCTGCTAGCCGCCCAGAAGGACCTGCCCGCAGACGCCAAGGAGAAAGCCCAGGAGATCTACCATGAGGCCGTCCATATGACCAAGCTGGTGGAGGACCTGCTCTCCGTCTCCCGCTATGAGTCGGGGCGGGTGGAGTTCCGCTGGCAGGAGGCCGATGTCGGTGAGCTTGTCCAACGGTCCGTGACCAGGGCCCAGGCCAGGGGGTCTCAGCACCGCTGGGAGCTACGCTTGCCCGGTGCCCCCCTGCGGATAAGGACAGACCCCGACAAGCTCCAGCAGGTGCTAGACAACCTGCTGGACAATGCCATAAAGTATTCCCCAAATGGAGGGATGATCACGGTGAGTGGGGACCTCCGGAACGGTGAGCTGTTGCTGAGCATCGCTGACCAGGGCATAGGTATACCCAGAGACAAGCAGGCGCACCTCTTCGAAAAGTTCTACCGCGTGGACTCCCCTCTCAAAGACCAGGTGCCGGGCACAGGTCTGGGCCTTAATCTGTGTCAACATATCGTCAAGGCTCACGGAGGACGCATTCAGGTGGAAAGCTCAGAGGGGAAAGGCTCTACTTTTACCATCGCTCTCCCCAAATAGGCTATGGGCAAGAAGGTGCTGCTGGTGGACGACGATGCCCGGGTGCGCCGCCTGATGGTAGCCACTCTGGGGGACGGCTATACCCTGCTGGAGGCTGCCGACGGACTGCAAGGCCTGGGTCTCGCCCGTCGGGAGCAGCCTGATGTGGTGCTGCTGGATGTAATGATGCCCGGGTTGGATGGCTTCGAGGTTTGCCGCCGCCTCAAGGCCGACCCCGCCACCACCGAGGTTGCCGTCATCATGCTTACCGGCCTGGACAGCGACGAGGACCGGGCCAGAGGTGAACAGGCTGGCGCTGCTGCCTACCTGGTCAAGCCTTTTAGCCCCCGAGCGCTCCTGGACTTGCTCAGCAAGGTTCTGGACTAGGAGACCTACCCTGACCGCCGCAGAGGATGTCCCCACCCCCGACCTGGTTCAACTAGAAGAGCAGCTCCTCAAGTATGCCCAGGACCTGCGTGCCCTCTATCAAGAGGAAAAGAAGGAGAGAGAGCGGCTGGCGGAGGAGAGGCTAGTGCTGCAATACAAGCTGCAGGAGCTCGCCTCTCTGAACACCCTGTTCCAGAGGCACCTGGAGCAACGCCAGCGGCTGGAGCAGGCCTACCAAGAGCTAGTGGCCCAGATACGTCAACTCCTGTCTGCCCCCCCTGGCGAGCTAAGAGGGCAGCTTGAGGCGCTGCTATCCGCAGCAGAGACGGCGCTTGCCTCCGAGTCCCAGGCCTGACCCTCGGATATCGGGGCGTCCTTCGGGTAAGACCTGGTTACTGGTGGCACAGCAGATGAGGGAGAGGGGAATCCCTCCCCTTCAATCCACAAATTAAGGGGCAATGCGGCCTGGCCCTACATTCCGGGAAGCCCCAGGCCTCCCAATCGGCGGCCGGCCATCTCCTGGGACTTGTTCAGGGCCTCGTTGACGGCAGCCACAATCAGGTCCGGCAGCAGCTCCGGGTCGGCGGCGGCCTCGGCGGAGATGCGCACCTCCTTCACCCTGGGCTGGCCGGTCATCACCACGGTGACCGCGCCACCCCCAGCGCTGGCCTCCACGGTCAATTGGGCCAGTTCCTCCTGGGCCTTGAGCAGCCGGGACTGGAGCTCCTGGGCCTGTTTGAGCAACTTCCGGTTTATCATGGCTTCTCCTCTTCCGCTGGGCGGGCCCCCAGGGACTGGGCCTCCCTGACCAGATGGCCCCTGGGCTTTCCGGGGGCTCCCTCCCGATAGGCCTTCTGCTCCTTGGGCTGGAGGAGGACGCAGGTCACCCTCAGGGGCCTGCCCACTACCTGGGCCAGGGCTTCCTCCAGGGCCTTGCGAAGGAAGGGGTCCTCCAGGGCCATCTCCATCTTATCTTTGTGGGCCGGGTAGGAGAAGCCCAACACCAGGGTGTCATCCTCCAGGCTAAGGGGCACACAGGAGCTGCGCAGCAGGGCGTCCAGCGAGATGGAACCTTTGCCCTTACCCCGCATGGCCTCTATGACCTGCTTCCAATGCACCTTCAGCACCTCCAGAGGCCCGGTCCCCAGGGGCACGGCGGGCTGAGCTTCCGGCTCCTTATAGGGAGGGGCAACGGTGGGCACCACCGGCGGAGGCGTCCCTACCACTGGGGCCGGGCCGACCTCCCGAGGTGGTGGCTCTAAGACCCTTGGGCTGGTGGTCGGAGCTCGCGGCGGGGCCGGTGCGCGGGCGCTGCCCGTAGCAGCCCTGTCCTGCTGCCTCTTATCCCTACTATCCTCCGAAACCGTCACACCACGCTCTGGCCCTGCCCTTCTGGTATCTGCCTGCAGGCATACCTCCGCCAGGGCCAACTCCAGGGCCAGGGGGCTGGACTCCTCCGGGGAGATGCTCACCCCGGCAATCGCTTTGACAGCCCGTACTAGCAACTCCACGGGCACGTCCTGGGACAGGGCCTTCATCTCTGCCAGCATGGCGGCCTCCTGGGCCACCACTGCCTCAGCACCAGCTTTGAGCAGCATCGTGCTCCGCAGATAGTCCAGAAGCCCTCGCTGGAACTGGCGCAGGTCCACCCCCTCCTCGTGGGCCTGATTGAGCAGGGACAGGGCCTGGGAGAGGTCTCTGCGGAGCAGGAGACGGCCTACCTCCCGGCTGCGCTCATCGGTAGCGGTGCCCAGGACCTCCGCCACCTGCGGCAAGGAAAGGCGGTGCCCGTAGCCCACCACGAGCTGCTCCAGCAGGTTCTCGGCGTCCCGCAGGCTGCCCCCGGCGCTGCGGGCGATGAGCCTCAGGGCCGCGGGCTCCAGCTCCAGGCCCTCCTGCTCACATACTTGGGCCAGCCGTTGCATCACCGCCGGCTCCGCGATACGTCGGAAGTCGAAGCGCTGGCAGCGGGAGAGGATGGTAGCCGGGACCTTGTGGGGCTCTGTAGTGGCCAGGATGAAGATGACGTAGGGAGGAGGTTCCTCCAGCGTCTTGAGCAAGGCGTTGAAGGCCGGGTCGGTGAGCATGTGCACTTCGTCAATGATGTACACCTTGAATTTGGCCTCGTAGGGAGCGAAGCGCACCTTTTCTCTGAGGTCCCTGGCTTCTTCGATGCCCCGGTTGCTGGCCCCGTCTATTTCCACCAGGTCCAGTGCCCGGCCCTCGGAAATCGCCAGGCACATGGCGCACCGGTCACAGGCGTCCCCCTCCCCGGGGGCGAGGCAGTTCACGGCCTTGGCCAGGATGCGCCCGGTGCTGGTCTTCCCCGTGCCCCGGGGCCCGGAGAAGAGGTAGGCATGGGCTACCCGGCCACTGACCACGGCATGGCGCAGGGTGGTGGTAACGTGGTCCTGGCCCACCACCTGGGAGAAGGTGCTGGGCCGCCACTTGCGGTAGAAGACCTGGGAGGTCATGGTCAGCCGGCCCGTGCCTCTGCCATCGCGATGGCAGCATCCAGTTGGGCCAGGAAGCCCGGCCTGGCCCCGGGCAGGAGACCGTCCAAATTTACCAGGTTGGAGTAGTGGTCGCTGACAAACTGGGAGGTCACCTCCAGCCCAGCCACCAGGTCCCGCTCCTCGGCCAGCAGGGCGGGCACCTCCAGGGGGGAGAACTGGCCCTGCTGCCACTCCCTGTAGAGGGGCGCTCCTGGCTCCAGCATCAGGGTGCGCACCCGGATAAAGTCGGGGTCTACGGCATTGAGCACCCCTAGGGTGCCCTGGACATGCTGCGCCGAAAGCTTCCGGCCACCCAGTCCGATGATGACGTACTCCGAGAGGGACATGCCCGCAGCCTTCACCCGCAGTCCGGCCTCGGTGGCCTGCTCCGGGATTACCCCTTTCTGGGCCCGCCGCAGGACCTCGGAATCCCCACTCTCCAGCCCCAGGTGGAGGCGGGACAGGCCGACCTCCCGCAGCCGCCGGAGCTCCTCGGGCTTACGGTGGAGCACTGTGTGGGCCCGGGCATAGGAGGTCACCCGCCCCAGGGTGGGGAAAGCCTCATAGAGAGCAACTACCACCCGGGCCAGGTCGTCCACGGGCATTACCAGGCTATCGGAATCGCCGATAAAGGCCGTCTTGACACCCCCTTCCCTCAGCCAGAGGACGCCATTTGCCAGGGCTACCTCTTCTATGCTCAGGCCTTCCTCTTCGGCCCAGCCCTTCAAGGCATCGGCGCTCTGGTGGAGGGTACGGATGTCTTCCAGGACCTCCTCTACAGGGCGGAACTGGAAGGGGGACCCCTTATACATGGAGCAGAAGGTGCACCGGTTCCAGGGGCAGCCGCGGGTGGCGCGCAGCAACAGGCTCCGCGCCTCACTGGGGGGACGGAAGGGAGGCAGCTCGCAGAACATTGCGTCCTATTCTAGCATCTGAGCAGGTGTCTGTCCCAGCACCTGTACAGGGGTCGATTAGGAACGCCCCATGCTGAAGGTCATCAACAAAACACACCGCCTTTACGCAGGCTGGGGTTCACCCTCATCCCTTCGCC
>JACPQK010000147.1 GCA_016190535.1 Chloroflexota bacterium
ATTTCACCCTCACCTAGCCTCTCCCGTCAAGGGAGAGGGACTCTTTCGCAGTATCGGGAATTTTGAAACTAAGTACCAGCGAGAGCCAGGGGCTGACTCGCTGCTGCGCGAGAAGGCAGGCCGTGGGCTAATTGGGCGAAGGGAGCGGCACCACGTAGGTGCAGCGGGCATTTCCTTGTGCCAGGCATTCCTCCCGCCGCACCTGGCAGCCCAGGAGATCGGCGAGCATCTGCTGGTGGCTGAGACAAACAGCGGGGTAGGCTGTGGCCACCTGGAGGAAGGGGCAATTGTAGCAGTGGATGCGGAACCCATCCGGCCCCGCAGTCCACTCCGCGGCCAGGGACTCCCGGCCTAACACGGTGGCCACCTGGGCTACCCGTTCTCCCAGTTCGCTTTCTGTAACCTTGGCCTGATGTTCCTGGGCAAGGATGTGGCCTATGCGGGACATGGCCATGCTCACCAGGTCATCCCCCACCTGGCCGGCCCATTCCTCGGGCGATAGCTTGCTGAGGACCAGCAACAGCAGGCTGGCCAGGCGCTCATACTGCCGGGGCAACTGCTCGTGCCCCTTTTCGGTAAGGAAGAACAGGTAATGCGGGCGCCCTGCCTTGCCCCGGGCCTCTGCCCAGGCAACTAGCTGGTCCCTCTGCAGGATGTCCAGGTGCCGGCGCACCGTGGCCGAGGCCAATCCCAGGGCACGGGCCAGGTCCTCTACTGTTGCCTGTTGTCTCCTCTGAAGCAACTGGAGCAGGTGTGCGCGAGTACCGTTCATTATTCCCTCCCAGGGGACAGTGTAATGAAAGGTTGAAAAATTGGCTAGCATATTAAATAAGCTTTTGCTACTAATTATCTTGTCGAATGTGCTTATCGGTGGTATTATATTAGGATATGAATAGATGGCCATACGACCGGCACAGCCGGCGGACAGGAGGTAAAAATGGTTAGTATTCCCCGCACTCTCTCCTTGCCCACTCGAGAAAAGGACTGTCATCAGGACTGCTATCGTCCCCTGCCCGAGCATCTGCGCCTGGGCAGAGAGGCCCGTCTCAACCCCGAGGCAGAGACATGGCTCCCCACCCCCACGCGGGAAAAGGAGCGGGCCCTCCGGCAAATCGAGCATTTCAAGTACTACAAAGCGCCTCTAATGGGGTCGTTCTAGGGAAGGTGGCTGCCTCCTTTGGCTAGCTTCCACTTCTCTCCCCGGCCCAACCGGGCCGCGGAAATACCATGGTGGGAGTGGGGGGAAGCAGCCTTTCAGAGGGCGAGACAGGAGGACAGGCCAGTCCTCCTGTCTATTTCTGCGGTGTGGTGCCACTGGTGCCACGTCATGGACGAGACCTCTTACTCGGACCCAGAGACTATAGCTCTGATCAGCTCCCTCTTTGTGCCCATCCGGGTGGACACCGACCAGCGCCCAGATGTCAATCAACGCTACAACATGGGAGGCTGGCCCACCACAGTCCTTCTTACCCCCCAGGGCGATATCCTGACGGGGGGCACCTACATCCCTCCTCAGGAGCTGCGTCGCCTCCTGCTGTCGGTGAGCACTATCTACCGCACCCACAAGGTGGATATCGCTACCGCCATCCTGGAGCAGCGGCAGCGCCAGGCCGCAGAGGAGCAGGCAGTGACCTCCGAAGAGCCCGGGCTGGGGATGGTGGAAGAAATGGAGGGCCTCCTCGCCCGGGAGTTCGACCATCAGCATGGGGGCTTCGGAGGCTCCCCCAAGTTCCCCGAGACCCCTGCCCTGGAGCTCCTTCTCTTCCATTACAGGCTTACCGGGCGTGCCCTCTCCCGGTCCATGGTTACCCAGACCCTCTATGCCATGGCTACCCACGGCCTGTTTGACCCGGTGGCCGGGGGGTTCTTCCGCTACTCGACCACTGCCGACTGGACCTCGCCCCACTATGAGAAGATGCTGGAAGACAACGTCCGCCTTCTTTCTGTTTACCTGGCTGCCTATCAGTTGACGGGCGAAATCGAGCTCCGGCACATCGCCTCTCGGACCGCGGACTACCTGCTGTCTACCCTCTACCAGCCGGAGCTAGGTGCCTTCGCTGGCAGCCAGGATGCCGATGAGGAGTACTACCGGCTCTCCCCTGAGGAGCGTGCTCGCCGCCCTGCCCCAGGCATCGATGGTACGGTCTATGTCCCCCTGAATGCTCGGGCAGCCGAAGTCTTGCTCCAGGCCTCTCGCGGGATGGGCCGGACCCAGGCCCGAAAGGTGGCGCTGGGTGTCCTGGACTTCCTCTGGCGGAGGTGTCGCCACCCCTCCCTGGGTATGTTCCACTACTATGCGGGGGGACAGGCCCAGGTGCCGGGCCTGCTGGCGGACCAGGTATGGATGGCCTGGGCACTGGTGGCTGCCTACGAGGAAACCGGGAGCGAGAGGTATCTGGAGCGGGCACAGCGCCTGGTGGAGGTGGTCATCAGGGACTATAGCCACCCCCGAGGCGGCTTCTACGACCGGGCGGTGGAGCCCGAGGCCCAGGGCTACCTGGCCCAGCGCCTCCGCCTGCTAGAGGAGAACGCCGTGGCGGCAGAGCTCCTGCACCGCCTCTACCTCTGGACGAGCGAGGCCCGCTTCAGGGAGCTTGCTCAGGGCACGCTCCGGGCCTGCGCTGGTATCTACCAGGGCTATGGCCGCCTGGCCGCCGGCTATGTGCTGGCAGTGGCCCATACCACCGTCCCTGCGGTGGTGGCCAAGGTCTCCCGGGCGGGAGGTCTCCTGGGTCGACAGCTCTATCAGGCCTGTCTGGCCCTGGACTACCCCAATGTCTTAGTCCGCTGTCTCGGCCGCCGAGAGTCAGGGGATCTTGCTCCCCATGTCTTGCTGTGCCTAGAGGACCGCTGCCTGCCGCCCGTTACGGAGGCTAGCCAACTGGCCACAGCACTGCAAAGCATGGTGTCTTCCTGAGC
>JACPQK010000152.1 GCA_016190535.1 Chloroflexota bacterium
GCCTCCAGTCGGGGTATGCTGGGTCCTGTTTCTCCCTTTGCTCCCTGGGAGCCGGTAGCTCCGGCGGGACCCTGGGGGCCCTGCGCGCCCCGGGGGCCCTGGGCTCCGCCAGGGCCTGTGGATCCCGCTGGGCCCCCAGGCCCCTGGCAGGCCATGCCTGCGACCAGGGTAAGGGCCAGCACCACACCCACAAGCCCCCACTGTTTCTTAGGATGAGAAGATAATGTCATGGTCTGCTCCGTCCTTCCTAGCTGAACACCGGATAGCGCTACAACAGAAGCCCCTGGTTCGCCACTGCCTCCTCGTGTTATGTAATAGACCTGGCTAAAAAGCTTGGCTAGAGGTCGACCATATCACTCTAGCCCCATTGATAGGGAGGATTCTAGCGGTATGTTTGTTGCTTGTCAACCCAACGACCTTGGGTAGACGCACTTGACCATAGCCCACCTCAGCACTACAGTGGAGCGTGGCCCGGACCCCCCCGTGACCGCTGTCGCGAAAGGGGCGTGCGAGGCCCTTTCGGGGAACATGTGGAGGGAAGGTGAAGGACGTAATAACATCTGACGCCGTCATCGAGACCCAAGGGCTGACCAAGCGCTACGGCGCTGTGCTGGCCGTGGACGGGCTGTCGCTGCATGTCCCCGCCGGCAGCGTCTTCGGCCTGCTGGGGCCCAACGGGTCTGGCAAGACCACCACCATGGGCATGCTGCTGGGCCTGATAAGACCCACCACCGGGTCCATACGCCTCTTCGGGCAGGACGTGAACGGGAGGCACCAGGAGGCGCTCCAGCGCATCGGCGCCATTGTGGAAACACCCGCCTTCTATCCCTACCTCTCGGGCCGGGCCAACCTCCGCTACTTCCAGGGCATCAGCCGCCGGGGCAACTCGGCAGAAGAGGTAGACCTGCTGCTGGAGCTCGTTGACCTCTCCGGCCGGGCGGACAGCAAGTTCGCCACCTACTCCCAGGGGATGAAACAGCGCCTGGGCATTGCCTACGCCCTCTTGGGGGAGCCGGAGCTGGTGTTCCTGGACGAGCCCACCAATGGCCTGGACCCGGCGGGCATGGCCGAGGTGCGGGAGCTGATCCAACGCCTGGCCTCGGGGGGCCGCACCATCCTGCTCTCCAGCCACCTGCTCCATGAGGTGGAGCAGGTGTGCCACAGCGTGGGCATCCTCTCCCGCGGCAGGCTCATCGCCCAGGGCAGGGTCCGGGATCTGCTGGGGCAGCGGAGCGCAGTGCGCCTCAAGACCACCAACGACGGAGCAGCCCGCGATGTCCTTGCCGGGCTGCCCTGGGTCGGTGGACTCCGGGAGGATGAAGGCTACCTGGTGGCCACGGCACCCCCGGAACGCTCGTGGGAAATCACAGCGGCGCTGGCCGGAGGGGGTATCTATGTGAAGGAGCTGATGCCCCTCCAGGCCTCTCTGGAGAGCTACTTCCTGGAGGTGACCGGAGAGGAGGAGGCACCATGATCCTGCTGATCGCCAACCTGGTCCGCTGGGAGTGGTTCAAGACTCAGCGCCGCTGGATGCCCTGGATCCTGCTGTTGATCTTCCTGCTGTTCTCCCAACTGGGGGTCTGGGAAAACTTCTTCTCCTACCGCAACCTCCAGAGCACCGGGGGAGGAATAGTGTTCAGCACCGGTGAGCCGAGGGGAAGGGGTAGCATGGTAACCTGCAACGACGTGCTAGCTGGCGATGGCTCCATGCTGCCCGGCAACCTGCCGCCCGGTGTCCTCGAGGGACTCCGCCAGCAGTGCCAGCAGCAACAGGCGCAGCAGGGCGAGCAGTTGCAACGGCTGCGGGAGTCCTTCGCCCTGCCCGGCAGCATTCTCGCTGCGCTCTCCTTTGTTCAGTCCATTGGGCTGGTCTTGTTCGCCATTCTGACGGCCTCTGCCTTCGGCGCTGAGTACGGTTGGGGCACGCTGCGCCCTACGTTGGCACAGGGGATGGGTCGCGGGCAGTACGTAATGGGAAAGCTGGCGATGCTGGTGCTGGTGGCCGCGGCAGCCCTGGTCGTCGCCACCGTGGTCACCGCCCTGAGCAGCCTGGCCGCCGGGGTACTAGCGCACGGTGCCAGCAGTGGTGCCCCCGGAGCGAGCGCCTCCTGGGGCAGTGCCCTGGCTATGCTGGGCAGGAGCTGGCTGGCCCTGTGGCCCTACATTGCCCTGGTTACCTTTGTCACTATCCTCACCACCTCATCGGCAGCGGGCATGGCGGTAGCCCTGGGCTATTTCTTCGCCGAGCAAATAGCCATCGGCATACTAATCAACGTGTTCGACTGGTTCCAGACCGTTGCTGACTACGCTATTGTCCGGAACATCACTGCCTGGATGTTGGGCGGGCAGCAGGACGAGGCCAACAGGGCCACTGTTGGCCTTCAGATCGGGAGCTACCCGAGCGACCTCCACGCCCTGCTGGTGATGGCGGCCTATACCCTGGTGCTGGCGGGGATGGCCCTCTGGATGTTCGGGCGCCGCGATGTGGGAGGGGCACGGAATAGCTGACCTCCTGCTTTGCCAGCCTGCGTAAAGGCGGTGTGTTCTCTTGATGACCATAAGCCGGGGGTTTGATACCCCCAGCTCAAGCCTGGGGTATGGTGCTCCCTCACCCCTCCGCTTCGCTCAGAGCCTGTCCTGAGCGCCTGCCAAAGGAGCAAGCCCTAGCCCTCTCCCAGAGGAAGAGGGCATCCTAAGCCTTTAGGCCAGCCCCGCCATCTGAAGCATGGTAGGAACGTGCCGCTCCCAGCCCAGGGGCATGATATGCACCCCCTGGCACATGCCCTTCATGTCCTTGATAAGCCGGGCGGCAATCTCCAAGCCCTTCTGAGTGCGGTCCTTCGCCTGCTCCATCTCCTGGATCAGACTATCGGGGACATGGATGCCCGCGATATTCTTGTTCATGAACCGGGCCTGGCCCGGGGACTTGAGGGGGATGATGCCCACCAGGACGGGCACCTGGAGATGGTGCACCGACTTCATGAAGGTCTCGAAGGACTCCGGCTCGTAGACCGCCTGGGTCTGGAAGAACTGTGCCCCGGCCTTGACCTTCTTCTCCATCTTCATTACCTGGAGCTCCACCGGGTTGGAAGCCGGGCTGACCACCGCCCCCAGGAAGAACTGGGGCTTGCCCTTGAGATCCTTGCCCACCATGTCCCGCCCCTCTTGCAGAGTGCGGGCCGTCTGAAGCAGGGTTATGGAGTCCAGGTCGAAGACAGGTTTGGCCTGGGGGTGGTCACCCAGGGAAACGTAGTCCCCAGTAAGGCAGAGCACATTCTCAATGCCCAGGGCATAGGCGCCAAGCAGGTCCGACTGGAGGGCGATGCGGTTGCGGTCCCGGCAGGTGACCTGGAATATGGGCTCTATCCCCAGGTCCGCAAGGCGGTGACACAGGGCCAGGGAGTTCAGCCTCATCACGGAGCTCTGCTGGTCGGTGACATTGACGGCCACGGCGCAACCCTTGAGGTGCTGGGCCTCTTCCAACGCCTGGCCCAAGTCCACCCCTTTAGGGGGCTGCACCTCAGCGGTAACGACAAACTTGCTTGCGGCTAGCTGCTCTGCCAAACGGCTCAATTCCCTCTACCTCCCTTTCAAAATGCTCTCCGAGGGAAACTTCGGTCCGATGCTCCGCTCGGACAGGGCTGACCTCGGTGCCCGAATTCGGCGGGGCCAGTCTTGATTCTAGCCCGTTCCCCTGCGACTGTCCACCCTGGGAGTAGAGGTCCCGGGGAGCATGACGACGCAAGGGACCGGTGCAGAGGGGTGCGGGACTACTTCTACGCGGGCGCCGAAAACGCCCTCCAGGTTCTCGGTAGTGATCACCTGGCCAGGGGTGCCGTCAGCGAACACCTGCCCCTTGTGAAGCAGGAGCAGCCGGTCAAAATAGAGACAGGCCAAGTTCAGGTCATGCATGGCGGCCACCACGGTGATCCCCTGTTCCCGGTTCAGGCGCTGCACCACCTCCAGGGCCTCTGCCTGGTGGCGGATGTCCAGGTGGGCCACGGGCTCATCCAGCAGGAGCACCCTGGGCTGCTGGGCCAGGGCCAGGGCCATGACTACCTTCTGACGTTCCCCTCCGCTGAGCTCGTTGAAGGGTCGCCCGGCTAAAGGGCCCAGGCCAGAGATCTCCAGGGCAGCCCGTACCCAGGCCCTGTCTCCCGGCCCCTCCTCCACCAGGGGACGCAGGTGAGGGGTGCGTCCCAGCATGACTACCTCCTCCACCGTGAAGGCGAAAGGCATGTGGAACTGCTGGGGCACCACCGCCACCTGCTGGGCGATATGCTTCCGGGATAGCTCTGTCACGGGATGGCCATCCAGGAAGACCCGTCCCTGTTTGGGGCGCAGCAGGCCCAGGATAACCTTGAGCAGGGTAGTCTTACCCGAGCCGTTGGGGCCGAGCAAAGCCACCATCTCCCCAGGGAGCACCTCCAGGGAAACGTCGTCCAGAACAGCCCTGCCATCGTAGGCGAAAGAGACCCCCCGGATGTGCACCCCCACCCCTTCGAGGCATTGTGGAAGCTGTGGTCCTATCTCACGCAACGATGGCGACTCTCCATTCGGGGAAGACAAAACATTCATCTCTAGTCCTTTGCCTCTCGACGGGAGAGAACAGGTGGGTGATACCCCTCACCTTCGTCCTCCCCCACAAGGGGGGAGGAAAGACTTGCGTCCCGCATATCAGAAGGCATACTCCCGGCGGGTGCGCCTTATCAAATAGATGAAGAAAGGCCCCCCCAGCAGGGCGGTGAGTACCCCCACGGGCAACTCCGTAGGGGAAAGCAGGGTGCGGGCCAGGAGGTCGGCCAGGGCCAGGAAGCCCCCTCCGGCCAGAGCGGCGGCTGGCACCAGCATCCGGTTATCGGGCCCCAGCACCAGGCGCAGGGCATGGGGCACCACCAGGCCAACGAAGCCCACCAGCCCGCTGATGGAGACCGCCGCTGCCGTGAGCAGGGAGCCCACCGCCAGCACCAGCACCTTCTCCCTCTCCACGTTTATCCCCAGATAGGCAGCCCCCTCCTCGCCCAGGGAGAAGGCGTTCAGATGGTAGCTGAAGTAGCGGGCCAGGGTAATGCCCCCCACACTCAGGGGTAGAACCAGGGCAAGCTGGCTCCACCTGCTCACCGCGATACCCCCCAGCAGGAAGTTGAAGACGGAGGGAAGCTTCTCCTGGAGCTGGCCGCTCACCGCCAGCAGGAAGGACATGGTAGCCGCCAGCACCGAGGAGACGGCAAAGCCGGCCAGCAGCATGCTGACTACCGGCGTCTTTCCCCCCACCCGGGCCAGGTTATAGACCAGCAGCACTGCCCCCAGTGCCCCCCAAAAGGCCCCCAGGGGCACCAGCCCGAAGCCCAGATAGGCCGTCCCCAGGGGAAGCATCAGGGCCAGGGTGGCCCCCAGGGCCGCCCCCGCCGAGCTACCTATAATGTAGGGGTCGGCCATGGGGTTGCGCAGCAGGCCCTGGAAGAGCACGCCCGCCACAGCCAGGGAGGCACC
>JACPQK010000158.1 GCA_016190535.1 Chloroflexota bacterium
CGCCGGGCGAGAACGTAGTCCCGGAGCAGTGCCCGGCCCCGGGCAATGCGGGACTTCACCGTGCCCAGGGAGGAGCCTGTTGTTTCAGCGATCTCCTCGTAGCTCATGCCCTGAACGTCCCGCAGGACTACCGCCACCCGGAAGTCATAAGGCAACGACAGGAGGCCCTGGGACAACTCCCGGGCCTCTTCCCTGTGGAGGACATCCTGCTCGGGGTTATCTTCAGAGGCAGGGGACCAGCCCGTAGCCTCCATCGCCGCCTCTAGGGACTGGGCCGGCCTCCGCTTTGCCCTTCGCATCTGGGTGAAGACGGAGTTGGTCACGATGCGGAACAGCCACGCCCTGAAGCTCCCTCCCCGAAAACCCTTGATATTCTGGAAAGCGGAGATGAAAGCCTCCTGGGTGGCATCTTCCGCTGTGGCCACGTCCCCGCACAGACGGCGGGCCAGATTGTAGGCCGCTTTCTGATAGCGGAGCACCAGCCCATTGAAGGCCTCAATGTCGCCCCTCTGGCTCCGGGCTATGGCTTCAGCCTCGTCGTTCTCCATCACGGCCACACCTATTGTATCCTGAGACTGGAGCGCATGTGTTGAGTTAGCGCCGAATCTACACCATTTGCTGGAGACGACCTGCTTTCACCCTTGGTGCTTGGGTGGCATCAGAGCGCGGGCCAGCTTATAATCAATCAGAGTAGATGAAAGTCAAGTTTCTGGAGATCCTGGAGACCGTCGCCCTGGCCTTGGTTATCTTCATAGCCCTTCAGGGAACGGTGCAGAACTTTCAGGTGATCGGCTCCAGTATGGAGCCGACCCTCTCGTCAGGACAACGATTGCTGGTAAACAAGCTGGTCTACCTGCAGATCAGCCCACAACTAGCCCGCTGGCTCACCCCCTGGCGGGACACCCCCGACGACGGCAGCAAGGTCTTCTTGTTCCACCCTCCCCATAGGGGGGAGGTCATCGTCTTCCTGCCGCCCAGACGTAGCGAGGGGGGAGGTATCCTCAACTCCGGCAACCAGGACTACATCAAGAGGATAATAGGGCTCCCCGGAGATACTGTAAAGGTGGAAAGGGGGCAAGTTTATGTTAACGGCGTTCCCCTGGACGAACCATATCTTAGCGCCTCCGTGGACTACGAGATGGCCCCCAGAGTAGTGCCTCCGGGCCATTACTTTGTGCTGGGGGACAACCGGAACCAGAGCAGCGATTCCCACGTCTGGGGGATGCTGCCTGGGGAGAACATTGTGGGCAAGGCCATAGTGGTCTACTGGCCCCCCGGCCAGTGGGGATCCCTCTCCTCTCTGTCCCAAGGCAATGGGGGCTAGCTTTTAGCCCGCCGGGCTGCTGGCGGGCTACCTCCCGGCATTGAACGCAGGTTGCCGTTTACCAGCACCCCCGGCTGATGCCGAGGGCTTCGTTCCCCATCCTTCAGTGTGGGGTATTCTTGAACTACCTGCGGAGGCCCCTTGGCTTGGTGGCCCTCTCTTTGGTATACTCCCTTGGGTTTGAATTAGGGGAGGGCTATGCCTGCCATCGCGGTAATCGGAGGCCAGTGGGGGGACGAAGGCAAAGGCAAGATTATCGACCTGCTGTCCCGACAGGTCCAAATGGTGGTCCGCTTTTCCGGCGGCTCTAATGCCGGCCACACCGTGGTCAACGAGCTGGGAGAGTTCCGCATGCACCTCATCCCCTCGGGCATTTTCCACCCGGGGGTTACCTGCGTCATTGGCAACGGGGTAGTCCTGGACTGCGATGTCCTCAGCCAGGAGATTGGCCTTCTGGCATCGAGCGGGATCCCCATGGAGGGCCGGCTGTTTATCAGCGATAAGGCACATCTGGTCATGCCCTACCACATCCAGATGGATGCCCTGGAGGAGAAGCGGCGCGGGGCCCAGGCCATAGGCACCACCCTCCGCGGAATCGGGCCAGCCTATGCTGACAAGGTGGGACGTGTAGGCATCCGCACTGGCGACCTAGTGGAACCACAGGAACTCCAACAGCGCTTGGAGTCCATCCTGGACTACAAGAACACCCTCCTCACCCAAATCTACGGCACCCAACCCCTCTCCCTAGAAGAGGTCTACTCCCGCTGCCTGGATTACGGCCACAGACTGCGACCCTACCTGAGGGCAACGGAGGTCATGGTGAGCGATGCCCTGGCTGCCGGCCAGGCGGTGCTCCTGGAAGGGGCGCAGGGGTCCCTGCTGGACGTGGACTTCGGCACCTATCCCTATGTCACCTCCTCCTCCCCCCTGGCAGCGGGGGCATGCCTGGGGGCAGGCATCAGCCCCCGGCACATTGATAGGGTGCTAGGCGTCTTCAAGGCTTATACCACCCGGGTGGGCAGCGGCCCCCTGCCCACAGAGATGGAGCCAGACACGGGAGAGCTGGTCCGGGAACGGGCCAGCGAATACGGGGCCACCACCGGGCGGCCCCGGCGTTGCGGCTGGTTCGACGCTGTTCTGGGCCACTATAGCGCCCGGCTTAACGGTTTCGATGGCATAGCCGTTACCCGCCTGGATGTTCTGGATACCTTGCCCAGTATCAAAGTGTGCACGGCCTACCGCCTCAATGGCCAAGTCCTGGACTATCCCCCTGTCAGCGTAGGGCTGCTGGCCCACTGCCTGCCCGTCTACGAGGAGTTGCCCGGCTGGCTGTCATCCACCGGGGATTGCCGCACCTTCAACCAGTTGCCCCGGGCGGCCCAGGACTACCTTCGCCGCCTGGAGGAACTGCTGGACGTCCCCATTGATCTGGTCTCCGTGGGCGCCCAC
>JACPQK010000160.1 GCA_016190535.1 Chloroflexota bacterium
GAGCAGGTGGCGCTCCGGGTCTGCCCTCACCACAGCAAGATTTCGCACGGTTACCCGGGCATCGCCCATGTGCCCGGCCATGCGCATCCCCTTGATCACCCGGCCGGGGGTATTGGTAGATCCGATAGAGCCGGGGTGACGGGGCCGGTCCGACTGGCCGTGGGTCTTGGGGCCACCAACGAAGCCATGACGTTTCATGACACCGGCAAACCCCTTGCCTTTCGATATGCCCACCACATCGACCAGCTCTCCGGGCTGAAAGAGGCTAACGTCCACCCTCTGGCCCACCTGGACCCCCTCCAGGCCCTCAGCCGGCACCTCCCGCAGATGACGCAGGAGCTTGCCCCCACTCTTCAGATGACCCCGCTCCGGCTGGCTGAGGCGCTTTGCTTCCCCAAAGCCAAGCTGCACGGCCTCGTAGCCATCCTTGGCCAAGGTCCTCACCTGAGTTACCAGGCACGGCCCTGCCTCGATAACGGTGACCGGGACCTGCCGACCGTCCTCAGCGTAGACCCGGGTCATTCCCAGCTTCTTACCAAGAATCCCTTTTACCATGGCTACAGCTTGATCTCAATGTCCACTCCAGCCGGCAACTGGAGACGGGTGAGGGAGTCCACCGTCCGGGTGGTCGGGTCCAGAATGTCTAACAGGCGTTTGTGAGTCCGGACCTCGAAGTGTTCTCGGGAGTCCTTGTCGACATGGGGAGAGCGAGTGACGCAGAAACGGTGAATCCTCGTAGGCAGGGGCACAGGCCCCACAACTACAGCCCCCGTGCGCTCTGCTGCCTCCACGATCTGCTGCACAGACTCGTCCAGCAGGCGGTGGTCATAAGCCCAGAGCCGGATGCGGACCCGCTGTTTAGGCATATCCTATTTCCTCCCCCGGGCCGCTACCTGAGAGGCAAGGCTGGCGGGGAGCTCCCGGTAACACAGGAACTCCATGGTGTAGCCGGCCCGCCCCTGGCTTAGGGAGCGGAGGGTCGCTGCATAGCCAAAGGTCTCGGCCAGAGGCGCCTCCGCCTGGATAGTTAACGTGTCCCCCCGCCCGGATATACCCTTGACCTGGCCCCGCCGGGCATTGAGATCTCCGATTACATCCCCCAAGTACTGCCCCGGCATCACCACCTCCAAGTGCATGATGGGCTCGAGAAGCACGGGGGCAGCCCGGCTCACACCCTCCCGGAGGGCTATAGCGCCAGCCATTTTGTAGGCGATCTCCGAGGAGTCCACGGGGTGATAGCTACCATCCACCAGGGTGGCCCGCAGGTCCACCACGGGGTAGCCCGCCACCGGACCCGTCTCCATCGCATCCTTAACACCCGCCCCTACCGCCGAGAAGTACTCCCTGGGTACAGAACCTCCCACCACCTTGGCCTCAAACTCGAAGCCCTGGCCCTTTTCCAAGGGCTCCAGTTCCAGCCAGACATGACCATACTGGCCCCGACCCCCCGTCTGCCGAATGAAACGCCCCTCCACCTTCACCGGCCTAGTTATGGCCTCCTTATAGGCCACCTGGGGCTGGCCCACCCGGGCCTCCACCTTAAACTCGCGCATCATACGCGTCACCAGTACCTCCAGGTGTAGCTCCCCCATGCCTGACATGATGAGCTGGCCGGTCTCGTCATCGAAGCGGGTCCTGAAGGTAGGGTCCTCCTCGGAAAGCTTGGCCAGGGCATCCGCAAGGCGCTCCTGGTCGACCTTAGTACGCGGCTCAATAGTAAGGAAGAGGACGGGCTCCGGAAAACGTATGGGTTCCAGGGCTATGGGATGCTTGGGGTCGCAAAGGGTGTCTCCGGTGGTGGTGCTCTTGAGGCCCAGGGTAGCGGCGATATTGCCGGCCTCCACGGACTCTACCTCCTCCCGATGGTTGGCATGCATCCTCAGCAGCCGGCCAATTCTCTCCCGGCTGCCCCGAGTGGCGTTGTAGACCTGAGCACCCACCTCCACCTGGCCCGAGTAGACCCTGAGGTAGACCAGCCGCCCCATGTACGGGTCGGTCACCACCTTGAAGGCCAGAGCAGAGAAGGGGCTGTCCACCGTGTTCTCCCTGCTTACCTGCTGGTCTGTCTCGGGGTCCGTACCCACTACTGAGGGCGTATCTACTGGTGAGGGCAAGTAGCTTACCACCGCATCCAGCAGGTGTTGGACGCCCTTGTTCCCCAGGGCGCTGCCACAAAGCACTGGCACCGCCTTGGCAGAGATGGTAGCCTGGCGCAGGGCCTGGCGGAGTTGCTGGGGGCTAGGCTCCTTGCCTTCCACGTAGAGGGCCATCAGTGTCTCATCCACCTCGGCTAACCTCTCCACCAACGTCTCCCGCTGCCGGGCCACCTGTCCGGAGTACTCGGGGGGAAGGGGGACCTCCTGAGGGGGGAGGGCCAAGTCATCGGGCAGCAGCCAGGCCTTTTGCTCGATGAGATCGATGATCCCCCTAAAGCTGTCCTCTGTCCCCATGGGCAACTGGATGGGCACCGGGTTGGCGCTAAGCCGCTCGCGGATCATGTCTACCGTGCCCAGGAAGTTAGCACCAGGCCGGTCCATCTTGTTGACAAAGCATAGGCGGGGCACCCGGTAGCGGTCTGCCTGCCGCCACACCGTCTCGGACTGGGCCTCGACGCCGGCAACGGCGTCAAAGACCACCACGCCAGCATCGAGCACCCTCAGGGAACGCTCTACCTCGGCAGTAAAGTCCACATGGCCCGGCGTGTCGATGATATTGATCTGATGGTCCGCCCAATAGCAAGTAGTGGCAGCGGCCTTAATGGTGATGCCCCGCTCCTTCTCCTGGTCCATCCAGTCCATCACCGTGGTGCCCGCATCCACCTCGCCTATCTTGTAAGTGCGGCCGGTGACGTAGAGCACACGCTCAGTGACGGTGGTCTTACCGGCGTCAATATGGGCGATAAACCCAATGTTGCGGATGTTTTCCAGTTTGGAGCGTTCCATGGCCCTACCCCGCCCCTCCCGAGTGGCGGACTCAATCGTTAGCATGCTACCACCTGTAGTGAACGAAGGCCCGGTTGGCCTCGGCCATTCGATGTGTATCTTCCCGGCGCTTTACAGCCACACCCTGTCCCTTGGCAGCATCCATCAGCTCCGCCGCCAGTTTCTCCGCCATGGGGCGTCCCTTGCGGGCCCTGGCTGCCTGGATGATCCAGCGCATGGCCAGGGAACTGCCCTCGCTGGGCTTCACCTCCACCGGGATCTGGTAGGTTGCGCCTCCCACCCGACGAGGCTTCACCTTGAGGAGGGGGGTGGCATTCTTCATAGCGCGGTCCAGGACCTGCGCCGGGTCATCCTTCAACTCCTTAGCCGCTGCATCCAGGGCTCCATACACGATTTTCTCCGCACCCACCTTCTTTCCCTGGAGCATGATCTTGCTGATCAGACGGGTAACCGTAGGGCTGCCATACTTCGGGTCGGGCAGCAGTGCTCTCCTGATCACAATTCCTCGACGAGGCATAGTAACAGTCCTCTAGCTGGCGGCGGCCTTGGCCCTTTTGGCGCCGTACTTGCTCCGGCCCTGCTGCCGGTCCTTCACCCCAGCCGCATCCAGAGCGCCCCGAACAACATGGTAGCGCACCCCCGGGAGGTCCTGTACGCGGCCGCCGCGGATAAGGACCACCGAGTGCTCCTGAAGGTTATGACCCTCCCCAGGGATATAGGCAGTAACCTCGAGGCCATTGGTCAGGCGCACCCGGGCCACCTTCCGCAGGGCCGAGTTAGGCTTCTTGGGAGTCACCGTCTTCACGGAGATGCACACGCCCCGCTTCTGGGGGGCACCCTCGCCCCTCTCCTTCCGTCGCCGCTGGTTGTCCAGCACCAAACGCAAAGCACCCGTCCGGGACCTCTTTTTGACGGCAACCCGTCCCTTCCTTACCAGTTGGCTTACGGTAGGCACTACCTTTGCCCCTCCCTGTTACACATACACACGAAAGGGTCGAAAGCCCTCCCCCCGGCGCCCCCCTCCTCGCTTACTCGCTTTCGACCCTCAATTGCCACTGGGCGCTATTAAGTGAGTCTAACAAAGCTCCTCTACGATGTCAAGGGATTTCCCAGCTTTGAGCCAGTCTTTACATACCCAACCGCTCAGGAAAACCCCCGACTCTGCGACCCCAACGCAAGAAAGCAGGTGGCCCAGCCCCCCCCCACTAAGATATCCGGTCTACCTCCTGGACAAGACGCCGGTACACCTCCTGAAGGGGCAATCCCTGTTCCCGCGCCAGACGACGGCAGTCCTCATATTCCGGCACCACCCCCAGAGGCTGCCCCTGAAAGCGCTTCCGCTTCATCTGCACCGGCCCCAGGCTGGAGCTGAAGGTGAAGGTCTCCCGCTCCAACTCATGACGCTCTACCGACCAGCGGCGGATGCCCAGAGTGGTGGTCTCCCGGAAGAGACTGGCCACCAGGGTGGCCTCCAACTCCACTGAGGTCAGAACGTTCACCATAACCGCCGGACGGTTCTTCTTCATCTGAATAGGGGTGAACCACACATCCAGGGCCCCCTGCTCCAGGAGACGCTCCATGACGTAGCCGTGGAGCTGAGGGCTCATATCATCGATGTTGGTCTGGAGCAGGACAAGGCGAGCATCCGCCGGGGACACCTCCCCCAACCAGACGGCGAGCACGTTGGGCAGTTGGGCCAGGTCACGGCTGCCCAC
>JACPQK010000159.1 GCA_016190535.1 Chloroflexota bacterium
GCATCCGGGACAACCGGCAGGAAGAGGTGGTCTCCGAGCTGCTGGAGCTCTATAACCTGTCCGAAAAATAGCTTGGAGGAAGAAAATGAGGAAGGTTGAGGTATTCAGCGCCGGCTGCATCCTCTGCGACGACGCTGTGAAGATGGTCCAGGACCTGGCTTGCCCTGACTGCGAGGTGACAGTGCATGATCTGCACACGCAGGAAGGGCTAAGGCAGGCGGGGGAGTACGGCGTCACCCGAGCGCCGACGGTGGTGATCGAGGGCGTGGCAGCGCCCTGCTGCGTAGCTAGCAGCCCGGACGAGGAGCAACTCCAGGGATCAGGAGTAGGCGTCCCCCGGGAATAAGCAGAACGGCAATAACGTTAATGGAGGTAACACGCATGCGTAAGGTGGAAGTATTCAGCGCCGGCTGCATCCTCTGCGACGACGCTGTGAAGATGGTCCAGGACCTGGCCTGCCCCGACTGCGCGGTGACAGTGCATGACCTGCGGACTCAGGAAGGCCTGAGAATAGCTAGAGAGCATGGCGTCACCAGAGCGCCTACCGTCGTGGTGGACGGGCAGATAGCCCCCTGCTGCGCCCAGGGCACTCCCAATGCAGAGCAACTACGGGCCCTGGGGGTAGGAGTACCCCTGTCCTAAGCCAAACACAGGGATACGTTTTCGTAGGGGCGGACGGCCGTCCGCCCCTACGGGAATGGCCCTTAACGAGGATAGACTATGGCAAACCAAGCAACCAAGCAGCTAGTCCTGCCCATCCAGGGCATGACCTGTGCCTCCTGTGTGGCCACGGTGGAGGGGGCGCTGAAGAGCGTGCCCGGCGTGGCCGCGGCCCGGGTCAACCTGGCCTCGGAGAAGGCGGCTGTGGAGCTGGCCGATCCTCAAAAGGCTAGCCTCCCCGAGCTCATCAAGGCCGTGCATGAAGTAGGCTACCAGGTAGGCGGAGAAAAGGCGAGCATCTCCGTGGGCGGTATGACCTGTGCCTCCTGCGTAGAGCACGTCGAGGGTGGGTTGCGGGAAGTCCCCGGCGTCACCCGGGCGGTGGTCAACCTCACCACGGAGCGGGCCGCCGTGGAGTACATCCCCGGCCTGGCCACGGTAGCGGACTTCCGCCGGGCCATCGAGGAGGCGGGCTACAAGTTCATGGGCCTGGTGGAGGAAGGGGCCGCCGCCCTCGATAGGGAGCGGGAGGCCCGCCAGAAAGAGATCCGCCGCCAGCGCAACAACCTGATCTTTGCCTGGGCCATCGGCCTGGTGGTGATGATAGGCACCTTCCAGCCCTACTGGTTCCTCCCCCGTATCGTGCCCCAGTGGATGAACAACAAGATATTCCTCTTCTTCTTGACCACCCCCATCGTCTTCGGCCCGGGTCGCCAGTTCTTCGTCAACTCCTGGAACGGCCTGAAGCGGGGCCTCACCGACATGAACCTGCTCGACGCCACAGGCATCGGCGCTGCCTACCTTATCGCCGTCATCAACACCTTCTTCCCCGACGCGGGCTTCGGAGGACGGGAGGCCACCTTCTACGAGGCGGCGGCCCTGCTCACAGCCTTCATCATCCTGGGGCGCTACCTGGAGGCGGTGACCCGGGGGCGCACCTCCGAGGCCATCCGCCGCCTGATGAAGCTCCAGCCCAAGCGGGCAAGGGTGCTCCGGGACGGGCAGGAGGTGGAGATCGCCGCCGAGGAGGTGCAGATAGACGACCTCCTCTTGGTGCGGCCCGGCGAGGCTGTCCCCGTGGACGGTGTGGTGACGGAGGGCTATTCTTCCGTGGACCAGTCCATGATCACCGGAGAGAGCATGCCCGTGGAGGTGAAGGCCGGGGACGAGGTCATCGGGGGCACCATGAACAAGACGGGGGCCTTCAAGTTCCGGGCCATCCGGGTGGGCAAGGATACCGCCCTGGCCCAGATCATCAAGCTGGTGGAGGAGGCCCAGACCACCAAGGCCCCTATCCAGAAGCTGGCCGACAAGGTGGCCGGGCACTTCATTTTAGGCGTCCACGCCCTGTCCCTGGCGGTGTTCCTCTTCTGGTTCTTCGTGGGGTTTGGCCTCTGGTTCGTCCCCGAGAGCCGCCTCATCCTTACCCCCTACCTCCTCTCGGGGATGGGGGTCTTCGGCTTCGCCCTGCTGGTGTCGGTGACGGTGCTGGTCATCTCCTGCCCCTGTGCCGTGGGGCTGGCCACCCCTAGCGCCGTCATGGCGGGCACGGGCAAGGCCGCCGAGCACGGTATCCTGTTCAAAGGAGCGGATGCCCTGGAGAGCACCGCACGGCTTCAGGTAGTCATCTTCGACAAGACAGGCACCCTGACCAGGGGTGAGCCTTCTGTTACCGACGTTGTGGCCGCGGGTCAGAGCCAGGAGGAGATCCTCCGTCTGGCGGCGGTGGCCGAGGTGAACTCGGAGCATCCTCTGGGAGAGGCCATCGTCCGAGGTGCCCGGAGCAGGGGCATTGAGTTGGAGGACGCCGAGGAGTTCGAGGCCATCCCCGGCCATGGGGTGGAGGCCCGTCTCAATGGCCAGGCCATCCTCCTGGGGAACCGCCGCCTCATGGCCCAGCGGCAGGTATCCCTGGACGGCCTGCTTCCCGAGGCGGAGCGCCTGGAGAACGAGGGCAAGACCGCTATGTTCGTGGCCGTGGACGAGCAGCCAGCGGGCATCGTGGCCGTGGCCGATACCCTCAAGGAGACCTCGGCGGCAGCCGTCCGGGAGCTCCACGGTATGGGCCTCCAGGTGGCCATGATCACCGGGGACAACCAGCGCACCGCTCAGGCCATTGCCAGGCAGGTGGGCATAGACCGGGTGCTGGCCGAGGTCCTCCCCGAGGACAAGGCCAGCGAGGTGAAAAGGCTCCAGGCCGAGGGCCTGAAGGTGGCCATGGTAGGCGATGGCATCAACGACGCCCCGGCCCTGGCCCAGGCCGACGCCGGTATCGCCATAGGCTCCGGCACTGATGTGGCCAAGGAGACGGGCCACGTCATCCTCATCAAGGACGACCTCATGGACGTGGTGGCCGCTATCCAGGTGGCCCGGCAGACCCTGCGCCTCATCAAGCAGAACTTGGGCTGGGCCTTCGGCTACAACACGGCAGCCATCCCCATCGGCGCCGGGCTGCTCTACCCCTTCTTCGCCCAGGTGGTGAGCCCGGAGCTGGCCGCCCTGCTCATGGCCACCAGTTCCCTCTCGGTTACCCTCAACACCCTGCGGATGAGGGGCTACGTGCCGCCCATCCGGCGGCCCAGGCTTGCGGAGGCGAAGGCATGAGGCCCACAACCCTCACCCCCTCGCTCCCCCTCTCCCCTATCACGGGAGAGGGGGCTGGGCTCAGCCCAGACCCACGAGGGTCTACGCCGCAGCGGGTCTGCCGCCATACACAAAATCGCTTCGTGGGCGTGGGCGACAGCCCACCTGGGGGATACCCCCCAGACCCCCACCCTAGGGGGCTTCGCCCCCTAGGGACTTCCCGGAGGATAGTTCAGCTATGAACACGAAGAGCACAAACTTGGTCAGTGCGGCGATATATTTAGGTCTCTCCCTGCTGGCGGCCCTGGGCTTCTTCGCTATCACCCTGGCCGGGGACTACACCTGGGTGGCCCGCATCGGGGGCGGCCTGTGGATCTTCATGCTGGGCAACATCGTGCTCATGCCCCTGGTCATCCCCTGGGCCAAGAGGCGCTGGGGGGCTTAGGCTTGGTCAAAAGGAGGATGTCATGTCCACAATCAAAGACAAGATGACTGAAGTGATTCAGTCGCAGCCGGACGATGCGAGCTACGAAGAAATTATGCGCGAACTGGCGCTCGAACGAATGATCTTGCGCGGCCTTGAAGATTCGCGACAGGGCCGTGTTCGCTCCAATGAGGAAATGGAGCGCCGGATTCGCTCATGGCAGAAATAAGGTGGACGGAAGAAGCAGACCGCTGGCTGCGAGATATCTATGCCTACATCGCCGCAGACAATCCGGGTGCAGCAAAGAAAGTGGTTGCAGGGATTTACGATAGGGTGCAGGTGCTTCGTCAGTTTCCCGAGCTCGGCTACTTGTACCGGCCTGAAGCTGATGGACAGATCCGCATCTTGGTCTACGGACATTACCGCATAGCCTACCTGATCGAGAATGTCGGCCAGATTGATATTCTGGGTGTGTTCCACGGTGCACTGGATATTGAAAGATACCTGGTGTAAGCGAGCAGCTGTGACCAACAGCGTTAGTTCGGGTGCATGAGCGTGGTCAGCATCGCCCGGCGTAATCTCTTCGCCGAAAAAGGCCGCCTGTTCATCAGCGTAGGCGGGGTGGCCTTCGCCGTGCTGCTCA
>JACPQK010000161.1 GCA_016190535.1 Chloroflexota bacterium
GAGAAATGGCATGGCCTGGCCGATGTGGAGAAAAGGTACCGCCAGCGTTACCTGGACCTGGTAGCCAACCCCGAGGTGCGCCGCACCTTCCAGGTGCGCAGCCAGGTGGTATCCGCCATCCGCCGCTTCCTGGACTCCCGTGGTTTCCTGGAGGTGGAGACGCCCATCCTCCAGGAGGTCGCCGCCGGTGCCCTGGCTAATCCCTTCCGCACTCGGCTGGAGGCCCTGCACAAGGACGTCTATCTCCGGATTGCCACTGAGCTACCTTTGAAGCGGCTCCTGGTAGGGGGCTTCGACAAGGTCTACGAGCTGGGCAGGGTCTTCCGCAACGAGGGCGTCGATACCCGCCACAACCCCGAGTTCACCACCCTGGAGACCTACGAGGCCTACGCCGACTACCACGACGTCATGGCCATGCTGGAGGAGATGGTAGCCACCGTGTGCCGCCAGATACTGGGCACTACTCAGGTTGTCTACCAGGAGCACGCCCTGGACTTCACCCCTCCCTGGCCCCGCATCCCCCTGCGGCAGGCCATCCTCCAGTCCTCCGGCGTCGACTTCGAGGAGCTACGGGAAGCCGATTCCCTGCGGGCACGCCTCCTCACCCTGGGGGTCGCCGTCGAGGAACGCCTGGGCTGGGGCCAGCTCCTGGACAAGCTCATCTCCGCCACCGTGGAGCCTGACCTCGTCCAGCCCACCTTCCTTGTGGACTATCCCGTAGAGGTGTCCCCCCTGGCCAAGCACAAACCCGATGACCCCCGCCTGGTGGAGCGCTTTGAGGCCTTTGCCGCGGGCATGGAGATCGCCAACGCCTTCTCCGAGCTCAACGACCCCCTGGAGCAGCGCCAGCGCTTTGCGGAGCAGGAGGCCCTGCGGGCAGCCCTGGGGGAGGAGGCCGCCGAGCGCACCGACCAGGACTTCCTGGTGGCCCTGGAGCACGGCATGCCCCCCGCCGGGGGCCTGGGGGTGGGCATCGACCGCCTGGTGATGCTCCTCACCAACAACCCCTCCATCCGGGAGGTCATCCTCTTCCCCCAGCTCAAGAGCAAGGCGTAGCAGCGGCGCCATCAGTAGGGGAGGAACTCCATGTCCTCCCTATGACAGGCCCTTGTTTGGGGAGGGCGGGCACAGAGTCCCGCCCCTACGGCAGCTAATGTAGGCCGGGTTTCCCAACCCGACTTAGCGGCCCATCTTGAGCAAGCTTCGCCCTCGAGGGATGAAGCCCGAAGGGTTGAGAAACCTGCCCTACGGCCACTCAAAATCCTTATTCAGTGGAATGCTAATCCTGCTACGTTATGTCATCGCGAGTGAAGCGTGGCGATCTCCGGGCGGAGGGGTCTCTCCCCTCCCAGAGATTGCTTCGTCTGCGCTCGCAATGACTGATGGCGGCACGCACCCTCTCCTGCAACAGGCATCCCTCACACTTAACGTAGCAGTGCTAATGCCATTGGTCAGGTGGACGACTTACCCCCGCTCCGCTAGTATAGGCATGTGCCTGTAGACGAACGCACCTTTGTCGCTGACGTGGCGGCGTGGGTCACCGCCATTCTGGAGCGCAGAACTGACCTCCCCTACGGCCGTGCCCGCGTGGAGGAGCATGGCGTGGGGGACCGCAAGCGGCACGACTTTGTCCTCTACCGGCGCGGCTTACCTCGAGTGGCCTTGACCGGCGAAGTCAAGATGCCTGACTCGCCCCAAGGTAGAAGCCCCCTGGACCAGGCGCTGGTGGAGGATGCCTTTGAGAAGGCGTCGCGGCGGGGGACGCCGTACTACTTCACCTGGAACGTCCGTGAGTTCGCTCTCTTTCAGACGCACCAGGAAGGCGTCCCCTTCATGGATCGCCGGATAGAAGGCCCCACCACCGTGGCTCAGGTAGCCACCAGCGATGATGTGCGCCGCCCCGAGGTCGAGAGCGCCATTGTTGCCTTCTGGGAGAAGTTCCTGGAGGACTTCGCCCGGCTGGAGGCCGGCCGGCGTCCCCTGCTCAACCTGCCCCTGGACCGCCGGTTCATCCTCCGCTTGGAGGATGCCCTCCTGGAACCCATATCTCTGACCGAGAGTGAGCTGGCGAGGCGCTACCGAGAGGACAAGAGGTTCAAAGCTGATCTGGGCCAGTGGATGGTGGACCAGGGCTGGGAGCTATCCGAGGCTGAGGAGGTGCTCCGGGCCAACTTGGAGCGCGCCGCCCGGCTGTCCTGCTACATATTGGTGACCCGGCTGGTGTTCTATCAAGTGCTGCGCCGCCGTTTCCGTGTCCTGGCACCCCTGGGGGGCATGGTTTCTGCCAGCCCAGACGAGCTAGGGGAAGCGCTCAAGGCCCGCTTCCAGGAAGCCGTGAGCTACTCTCGCGACTACGAGACCATCTTCCCCGAGTCCGACTTTGGCAGCAGCTTGCCTCTGGTCCACCCCGAGGCACACCGAGCGTGGCTGGCCGTCATTGACAGCATCGAGGACTTCGATTTCTCCCGCCTCGACTACGAGGTCATCGGCCAGCTCTACGAGCGACTCATCGGCCCCGGCGAGGGGCAGAAATATGGGCAATACTATACCAAGCCTAACGTGGTGGACCTTATCAACGCCTTCTGCATCCGGGATGCCCATGCTCGCGTGCTGGACCCCGCCTGTGGCGGGGGCACCTTCCTGGTACGGGCCTACGCCCGCAAGCGCACCCTGGCCCAGTCCCGACAGGTGGGGACGCCCACCCATCAACAGCTCCTCCAAGAGCTGTACGGCGTGGATGTGAATACCTTCCCCGCCCAACTGGCGACGATCAACCTGGCCATCCGGCACCTCAGCGATGAGGCTAACTATCCTCAGGTAAGTCGGGCGGACTTCTTCAATCCTCCGGCTGGCAACCCGGTCTACCGCTTTCCCAACGCCGGTGACGCCGAGGGGGACTTGACTCTGGCTGACCTTGACGCCGTGGTGGGCAACCCGCCCTACATCCGGCAGGAGCGCCTTTCTGAGAGCCACAAGCACTGGCTACCGCGAATCTACCACCAGGACTGGCCGGGCCAGACGCCTCTCTCCGGCCGCTCCGACATCTACGCCCACTTCTTCGCCCACGCCGCCTCACTGCTCCGGCCTGGGGGCTACCTGGGCTTCGTCACCAGCATCGGCTGGCTGGACACCGACTATGGCTTCCGCCTCCAGGAGCTCTTCCTGCGCAACTTCCGCATCATCGCCGTCCTGGAGTCCCAGGTGGAGAAGTGGTTCGAGGACGCCCGGGTGACTACGGCGGTCACCATCCTCCAGCGGGAGCCTGACGAGCGCCGCCGCATGGCCAACCCCGTCCGATTCATCCAACTGCGCAAGCCCCTGGCCGAGATATATAGCGAAGCCCTGCGGGCACCCGTGAGCGAGGAGAGCGAGGCTGCCCGCCAGGTGGACATGGACGCCGTGCGCGACCTCATTGAGGAGATAAGGAACGACCAGACGACTGAGTACTGGCGGGTGCGGGTGCGCACCCAGGCGGCGCTGTGGGAGGCGGGCTGCCGCGCCCGCCTGGGTCCCGAGAACGAGGCCACAGGCGCCGCCTACAAGGCGGGCAAGTGGGGGCAGTACGTGCGGGCGCCGGATGTCTGGTTTGACATCCTGGAAATCGCGGGAGAGCGGCTGGTCCCCCTGCACGAGCTTGCCGAGGTCCGGTTCGGCTTCAAAACCGGAGCCGACAGGTTCTTCTGCGTCCGCGACGTGACCGAGGAGCAGCTACGCCTGCTGCCGGACGCCGCCGCCTTCCGCGCCAAATGGGGCGTAGCCCCTGGGGATACCGAACGGGTGCGCATCGTGCGGGATGGGGAAGGCGGACTCCACCTGGTGGAGGCCCGCTTCCTGGAGCCGGAGTTTCACACCCTCATGGAGGCCCAGTCCATCGTGGTGCGGGCCTCGGACTGCCAGCGCCGGGTGGTCAACGCGCCGGTCTCCCGGGCCACCCTGCGCCGCACCCGCCTGGGCGACTACGTGGCCTACGCCGAGCAGCGGGGCTGGCACACCGGGAGCACCGTGGCCAGCCGCGCCCGGGTCCGCCCCTGGTACGACCTGGGGCTGCGCCCCAAGGCGGAGCGGGCCCATATGTTCTGGCCCAAATCGCAGCAGTACCGCCATATCGTGGCCTGGAACGAAGAGCGTCTGCCTGGCAATGACAACTTGTACGACGTTTGGGCAAACGAAGACGTGCGTCCGCGGCTGTTGTGGGCAGTTCTGAACAGCACCGTGGTGGCGCTGTCCAAGCACCAGTTTGGGCGCGCCGCGGGCGTCGAGGGCAACCTAAAGACGGAAGTGGTGGACGTAAACATGATGCTGGTGCCCGACGTGCGCCGGGCGCCGCCGGAAGTCGCGGCGCTGGCGGTGGCCGCGGCGGAGCGCATGGCCAAACGCGCCAGCCGCAACCTGCCCGAGGAGTTCGTGCTGGACGACCGCCAGGACCTGGATGACGCCGTGCTGGGGTTCCTGGGCGTAGCCGACCCCGCCGAGCGCCGGGAGCTGCGGGGCCGCATCTATGAGGCGCTCTCCCAGCTTTACGCTGCCACCCGCGCCCGCGAGCTTATCGCCCAGAAGGACCGGCTCCACAGCAAGAGGAAGGGCGCGCTCACCGCCGCGGACATGGCCGACGAGCTGTGGGAGCTAGAGCGCGACTCCTTCAAGCTGCTCCAGTTCCCCGAGGACTTCCTGCGGCGTCCCCCCCACGGCCAGCCCTTGGACCTGCCGCCTGGCCCAGTCGAGGTGGGCACCGCCATGATAGATACCGGGCGCAGGCTGCGCGCGGGCACCATCCGCGTGGGCGGTCCCAAGGGCGAGGTCATGGACGTGGGGAGCGTGGCCCGGGGGTTCTATGCTGCCACTATGGCCCTGTGTGGCCACTCCGGCCCCATCCCCATGCCCGAAGACGCCGACTGTGAAAGCGCGGTCCAGGAGTTCGCGCGCTACCGCACGAAACTTGAGCAGCAGCTCAAGGCCCTGGCCACCGAGCGGACGCGGGATACCCGCAAGCAACGGGCCATCGCCGAAGCCCTCATGCGGCGCGCCCTGGCCTGGCGCCCAGCCCTGGATGCCAAGGACAACCCTCCAAACTGGAAGACACCGTAGTTAGACATAGGGCAAGGTTTGAAACCCGTTCCTACGAAAGATATAATCTCGGTGAAGGTTGCCTATGCTAAGCCTGGAGCTTATCCGCCGCAACCCGGACCTGGTGCGCCAGGCCCTAGCCCAGCGCCGCATGGCCCATGCCGAGACATGCCTACCCCGCCCCTGGATTCAGACCGACTAAGCCTTGACAGTAACTGGCCGTCTGACCTTGTGTGGGGTTGGAGGGTGTGCTATTATGAGCACCAAAAGTAAGGTGCTAAATGATTACCAAGGAGCAGAAGGAAGAAATAGTCCAGAGGTATGCCGGCCACGAGAAGGACACCGGCTCTACGGCGGTGCAGCTTGCTCTGCTGACAGAGCGGATTAACCAGTTGGCAGAGCACCTCAAGGTTCACCGTCAGGACTACCATTCCCGGCGGGGCCTCATGAAGTTAGTGGGGCAACGGGGCCGCTTCCTGGCTTACCTATCCCGGACGGACCAAGTCCGCTACCAGGAGATGGTGGCCAAGCTTGGCATCAGGAAGTAAAAGGCCCCTAGCCTGACGGCTCGGGAGTTGGAATCAGGTGTCCCCAGAGACAGCTTGCTTCGATGTGCCTTGGTGGAACGAGGAGATGTAGATTGGTTACTACTGGAGTCAAGAGGGTACAGGGAGAGATAGGGGGAAGATCCCTTATCCTGGAGACCGGCAAGCTGGCCGGGCAGGCCGGTGGTGCGGTGACGGTCACCTACGGGGAGACTGTAGTGCTGGTCACTGCCTGCATGTCGGAGAAACCCCGGGAAGATATCGACTTCCTTCCCCTCACCGTGGACTATGAGGGGAGACTCTACGCCGCCGGAAAGATTCCCGGCGGTTTCTTCCGGAGGGAGGGCCGGCCCACCCAGGACGCTATCCTGGCGGCCCGCCTCACGGACCGCCCCCTGCGGCCCCTCTTACCTAAGACCCTGCGTAACGATGTCCAGGTGGTGTGCACAGTGCTTTCCGCGGACCAGGAGAACGACCCGGACATCATGTCCATCATCGGCGCTTCGGCAGCCCTAGGCCTCTCCACGGTCCCCTTCGGGGGGCCTGTATCTGCCTCCCGGGTGGGCTACTGCAACGGGCAGTTGGTGCTCAACCCCACTTTCAGCCAGTTGGTGGACAGTGCCCTGGACCTCGTGGTAGTAGGCAGCCGCTCGGCAGTGGTCATGGTGGAGGCCGGCGCCAAGGAGGTGCCGGAGTCCCTGCTCCTGGAAGCCCTGGAGTTCGGACAGAGGGCAAACGAGCTTGTGCTGGACCTGCAGGGTAAGCTAACGGAGGGGGTTGCCCGGCCGGTCTACCAACCTCCCGCAGCTGATCCCGAGCTGGTGAGCACTGTGGCAGCGGCCGTGGGGGAGCGCCTGTCCGCACTCCTCTCCAGCAGACAGAAGGGCGAGCGGAGCCAGGCCCCGGACGAGTTCCAAGCAGAGCTTCTCGAACGGCTGGGGGAGCGCTTCCCTGCCCCGCAGATAAAGGCGGCCCTGGAGGCCGAGATACGGCTGGCCATCCGCAGGCGCATCCTCAGCACGGGCCTGCGCCCGGATGGTCGGAGCACCACCGAGATCAGACCGATTAGCTGTGAGCTGGGCGTGCTGCCCCGCACCCACGGCTCCGGCCTCTTCTCCCGGGGGGAGACCCAGGTCCTCGCCATCACCACGCTGGCACCGCCGGGCATGGAGCAGACTATTGACGACCTCACCCCGGAGGAGACCAAGAGGTTCTTGCACCACTACAATTTTCCTCCTTTCTCTACAGGGGAGGTCAAGCGGATGGGCGGGCCTGGCCGTCGTGAGATCGGCCACGGGGCACTGGCGGAGAGGTCCCTGGACCCCGTTATCCCCGGCGAGGGGGAGTTCCCTTACACCATTCGCCTTGTCTCGGAGGTGCTGAGCTCCAATGGGAGCACCTCTATGGCCAGCGTCTGCGCCAGTAGCCTGTCCCTGATGGACGCCGGAGTCCCCATAAAGGCACACGTGGCTGGCGTAGCCATGGGCCTTGTCCAGGAGGGTGGCCAGACTGCTGTGCTCACCGACATCGCGGGCCTGGAGGATGCCTACGGGGATATGGACTTCAAGGTGGCAGGCACGGCCCAGGGGGTCACCGCCCTCCAGTTGGACATCAAGAGGCCGGGCCTCGATCTGAGGGTCCTCTCCCAGGCGCTGGAGCAGGCCCGAGCCGCCCGCCACGTCATCCTGGGACATCTCAACCAGGCGATAAGCAGGCCCCGGGCTCAGCTTAGCCCCTATGCCCCCCGGATTATGAAGATCAGCATAAAGCCCGACAAGATTGGTGCCCTCATCGGACCTGGAGGCAAGACCATCCGCTCCATCATCGAGGAGACCAAGGCTACCATAGATGTGGAAAACGATGGGACCGTCTTCATCGGCTCCACCAATGAGGAAATGGCCCAGAAGGCCCTGCACCGCATCCAGGAGCTGACCCAAGAGGTCGAGGTGGGCAAGGTGTACACTGGCCGGGTGACCCGCCTCATGCGTAACGGTGCCTTTGTGGAGATCTTGCCGGGCAAAGAAGGTCTGGTGCCCCTGGGAGAGCTCTCCGACCAGCCCATATTCCGGCCAGAGGACGCTGTGGACATCGGCGACGAGGTTACTGTCATGGTCACCGAGATTGACCGGCTGGGCCGGGTGAACCTGTCCCGCCGGGCATTGTTCCAGTCTGTCCCCGGGCAGGCCCCGGCACGGCCCCCTGCCCGCCCC
>JACPQK010000162.1 GCA_016190535.1 Chloroflexota bacterium
GAACACCCCGGGGTCCAGATAGTGCTGCTGCATGCGGATACGGTCCCCCAGCAGGGACCCGCCGGAGAAGGGGCTGCTGGGGTCTACGGCGACGATGCCCACGGTAAGGCCTTGGCTGCGGAAGATGCCCGTCAGTTGGGCCAACAAGGTACTCTTGCCTGCCCCGCCGGGCCCGGTGAGGCCCACCAGATGGGCCTTGCCCAGGTGGGAATGGATGGCAGCCATTACCTCTGGGACGGCCGGGTCTTCAGCCTCTACCAGGGTGAGCAGGCGGGCCAGGGCTTGCTGGCTGCCTGCCAGCAGGCGGGCGACCTGTTGCTGGAGGGTACTCAATAGCAGTCTCTGCCAAATCTATCATCTAGCCGGAGTTGGGTCAATGGGCTGCGAGGAGACAGGGGGCTAAGCGATACCCCAGGCTTAAGCCTGGGGTATCAGCTTACTCTACAGAAGGCGCTGGGCCTTCCCCGAGGGGGGTGGTCTGGCTTCATGCGCTGGCCTGGGTGGGAGGTGGGCTGCTACCTTCTCCCAGATAATACGGGTCGCCTCGGAGCGGGGCAGGGTGGCGTCCACTACTATCCAGGGGCGGGGGTCATGGCGGCTCAGCTCCTGGTAGCCCTGGCGGACTCTCCGGTGGAACTCTAGCTCCTCCTCTTCAAAGCGGCTGATATCAGTGGAGCGGCGCTTGCGGGCGATACCCTTGGCCGGATCAATGTCTAGCAGGACTACCAGGTCAGGCCCTATACCTTGAGTAGCCAGGCGGTTGACGTGATGGAGCAGCTCCAGGTCCAACCCCCGGCCGTAGCCCTGGTAGGCCAGTGTAGAATGAATAAACCGATCACAGACCAGGATAGTCCCTCTAGCCAGGGCGGGCTGTATGACCTCGCTCACCAGTTGCGCCCGGGAGGCGGCGAAGAGGAAAAGCTCTGCCTCAGGCGCGATGGGCAGCCAGAGCTCTTTAGCCGCAAGCTGGCTTCCCGGGGGTGGACTGACCAGGGAGGACCTCCAGGCGGCGGCCTGGACCTGGCGCGGGAGGGCGACCAGGGTGCGCAGTGTCTCCCCCAGAGCGGTGCCCCCGGGCTCCCGAAGCAGGCGGGCGCTGTAGCCAGCTTGACATAACCGCCCATAGAGTATTCTGGCCTGAGTGGTCTTGCCGCTGCCCTCTCCCCCTTCCAGTACAATCAGCAAAGGAATACCTACTCGCTGCCTTGGGGGATAGACCCGCTCGACCTTATGGTTACCCGGCGAAAGGGCTCCCGGCCTGTGCTTTGCGATGCCAGGCCAGAACGGCTGGCCAGTTGGTGCTGGATACGCCGCACATAGGCGTTCTGCGGGCTGAGCTCTATGGAGTAATGGCCCTGCCGCACCCTCTCTACGGCCTCTTGGGCCTCCCGGACGGCATCAGCGGTGGATAGGGCCGGTACGGGCTGGCCCGTGATCTGGGCCAGGCTCTGCTGCATCTGGGCCACGGTGTTGCTCCGGAGCACGTAGATGGGGATGCCGGCCCCCTCCGCTCGGTGAATTAGCTGGGGATGCCTCCGGTATTGCCCCTTCACCGTCAGCACCACATCCGCCTCCTGCACGTCTTCCACCAGGGTCACCGGGGCAGCCATTTCCTGGGCTACCTTCGCCAGGCGGCTTCGGTCAATGCCGTAGGGATGGACGCGGGCGACTTGGCGGCGGCTCTGCTTTGCCGCCGAGGCCTGCTGGGGATGCTGGCGGTGGACTTGCCCCTCCTCATCTACCCGGCGCACCTCAGGCTGGGGATTCTCATCCCGGAGTAGGGCATCCACTATCTCCGCTACTGGGTTGTGGATAGCTACCTGGTCCCAGCTCTGGATCTCTACCACGATGTCGAAAGTGGGTGGCGCTTTGCGCTCCAGGATGGACTTCTGGGTGCCCCGTCGGCGGGCCTCCTCATCGCCCAGGGTAACTGACTGGATGCCTCCTACCAGGTCGCAGAGGGTAGGGTTCATCAGCAGGTTATCCAGGGCGTTGCCATGGGCGGTAGCCACCAGTTGTACCCCCCGTTCCGCGATGGTGCGCGCTGCCAGGGCCTCCAGCTCTGTCCCGATCTCGTCGATGATAATGACCTCGGGCATGTGGTTCTCCACGGCCTCGATCATTACGGCGTGCTGTAGCTCCGGGGTAGGCACCTGCATACGGCGGGCCCGGCCAATAGCGGGATGGGGAATATCTCCGTCCCCGGCGATCTCGTTGGAGGTATCCACTACCACCACACGCTTCCGCTGATCCACGCTGAGCACCCGGGCGACTTCTCGGAGCATGGTGGTCTTGCCGGCACCCGGCTTGCCCAACAATAGCAAGCTCTTGCCGCTGAAGACCAGGTCCTCAATGATATGGATGGTGCCATATACGGCCCGGCCCACGCGACAGCTCAGCCCGACGACCCGTCCATCGCGGCTGCGGATGGCGGAGATGCGATGTAAGGTGCGCTCTATGCCTGCCCGGTTGTCCCCACCGAAGGCGCTAATATTGGAGACAACATATTCCAGGTCCTCCCCGCTTACCTCCTGGGGGTGCAATATCCGGTCTTCGGAGGTGAAGCGGGCTTCGGGAGGGCGGCCCAGGTCCAGCACTACCTCCAGGAACTCACCCCGCTCCTGAAGGCTCAACCGGTGGAGGGGTTCCTGGATATGAAGAGGCAAGACCCCTATCATGGCTTCCAGGTCATCGGTGATGTGGCGCTTCACGGCTTGCACCTCAGGCCTGGGCAGGCAGGAGACAGGGATGGCGGGCCCTCGCCGCCACCAGCCTTACCAGGGACAGGTAGCGGGCAGTGCCCACAAACTGGAGGTCCGCTAGCAGCCTGGCCAGGCCCTCCTGGTAGTGCGCCACCAGGGAGTAGACCAGAGGTGCGGAGGGACAGCAGCCCAGGGTATACCTCACCAGGGACTCTAGGTCCCCCCGGTAAGGGTGGGCCATGCAGGAGAACTCCCTCGTCTGGCCCCAACTGGTCAGCCGCAGCCAGCCCACCAACATGGCCTCTTCCTCCATCACCAGCTCCTGGCCTCGCCGGGTGGCTGGGACATCCCTGTTCTCTTGCCATTCCTGGAAGGTGACCCCCAAGGCATGGCGCACCGTGGGTGGGGTGGTCAGGCAGTAGAGGCGGAAGAGGGCGAGGTCGTCCCCAGTCTCTCGAGGCCTCAGGGATGGGGGTGATGACACGGGGACGCCTGGCAAGGAACCCACGTAGAGCTGCTCCTCGGTATGGACGGTGAAGCCCGCCTGGTGGGCCACATCGCACCAGGGGCTAGTCTCGGGCAGGCGCAGGAAAAGCCTATCTACCCCGGCCTCCCCCGCCACCTGCACGAGCTGTTCCAGCAGGTCATTTCCCAGGCTGGCCGGGTCCGGGGCGGCGAGCCTCACGATCTCCCAGGCGGTGGGGCCGGAGCGGGGGCGCACCGCTACCAGTCCCTGCATTTTCCCCCGGGGCGCCATCACCCAGGTCTGCCTCCGTTGTAGAGGGAACCAGGCGCTAAACAGCGAGCCCACGGCCGCTCCACCCCCAGGGGTGTGGGCCAGGGTCTCTAGGGGCTTCGCCTCGTTGGTCAGGCCTGTCTGACTGAACCGTATGCTCAAGAGGTCGAGGGGCTGAAGGCGGCGGAGCATCTGCCTTCACCCTCCAGATCGCCGGCCATCCATCAGGTCCAGGAAATAGGCGTGGAGCCTGCTATCCTCGGTGAGCTCGGGATGGAAGGTAGTCCCTAACACGTTACCCTGCCTCACCGCCACGGGCGAGCCACTGTCCAGGCGGGCGAGCGCCTCCACGGGAGAACCCACCGCCTCGATAACGGGAGCGCGGATGAAAACAGCAGGGAAAGGCTCCTGGCCCAGGGCAGGGATAGATAGCTCAGTCTCAAAGCTATCGACCTGGCGTCCATAGGCGTTGCGCTTCACCTCCACATCCAGCAAGGCCAGGGGGGGCTGCTTCTCCACGGTAGAGGCCCTCTTGGACAGCAGAATGAGGCCAGCGCAGGTGCCCATTATGGGTAAGCCCCGGGAGGCCATATCCCGAATAGGCCCCTCCAGCCCCCAGAGCTCGGTCAATCGTCCGATGGTGGTGCTCTCACCGCCCGGGATTATGAGGCCGTCCAGACCCGACAGGTGCTCCGGTAGCCGGACCAGGGAAGCCTCAGCCCCCAGGCTGCGCAGGACGGCAGCATGCTCCGCGAAGGCCCCCTGCATGGCTAGTACCCCCACCCTTTTCAAGCGCATTCTCTCCTTCCCTGCCTCCTCAATACCAGGCCTGGCGCAGGGGGCTGGACATAAGGGCTTACGACCTTGACTCTGGCTGAGTCCTGGCGTGGGCCAGGGTCCGGGAGCCGGCGCCCACTAGAGGTAGAAGTTGCCATTGCCGCTACCAGCCCCTTCGGGCGAGCAACGCCTCCTCTGGAATCTTGCCGATTTCAAGGCCTACCATCGCCTTGCCCAGGTCCTTGGACACCCGGGCGATAATGGCTGGGTCCATATAGTGGGTAGTAGCCTGGACTATCGCGTGAGCCATGGCGCTGGGGTTCTCGGACTTGAAGATACCGGAGCCCACAAAGACGCCGTCCGCCCCCAGTTGCATCATAAGGGCGGCGTCCGCCGGAGTAGCCACCCCACCCGCGGCGAAGTTGACCACGGGCAGGCGACCGGTATTGTGGACCTCTACCACCAGCTCGTAAGGGGCACCCAGGGCCTTAGCCTCGGCCATGAGCTCCTCCTGGGGCAAGGCTTGCAGGCGCCGGATGCCATCCTGGACCGCCCGCATGTGGCGTACTGCCTCTACGATGTTGCCTGTGCCGGCCTCGCCCTTGGTGCGGATCATAGCGGCACCCTCGCCAATGCGACGCAATGCCTCCCCCAAGTCTCGGCAGCCACACACAAAAGGCACCTTGAATGTGTGCTTATAGATATGGTGGCTTTCGTCGGCGGGGGTGAGCACCTCGGACTCATCGATGAAGTCTACCCCCAGGGCTTCCAGCACCTGGGCCTCCACGAAGTGGCCGATGCGGCACTTGGCCATCACCGGGATGGTAACGCTGGTTATGATGGCCCCGATGATGGCCGGGTCGGCCATACGGGCTACCCCTCCCGCCGCCCGAATATCGGCGGGCACCCGCTCCAGGGACATCACGGCACAGGCCCCCGCCTGCTCCGCGATCTTGGCCTGCTCTGGAGTGACGACGTCCATGATTACGCCACCCTTGAGCATCTGGCCCAGCCCCTTCTTCACTACCCAGGTGCCTGTCTGCATGGTATTTCCGCCCATTCTTTTCTTGCCCTATATTCTAGCGTCCAGGATAGGGCAAATCAAGGCAGTACCTTGTCTGCCTGGGGGTATTAGGATAACTTAAGAGAATGTGGACATACCCGGAGGTAAGCTCTGAGAGAGGCTCGACCTGCCCTCAACAACATCGAGGGAGGCACCGGCACCAAGATGGCCTTGATCACTGATCACGACCTCTACCTGTTCAACGAAGGGACCCATTTCCGTCTCTACGAGAAGATGGGTGCCCATCTGTCTGCCCTGGAGGGTACACCGGGGACGCACTTTGCCGTGTGGGCACCCAATGCCGAGCTAGTGTCCGTTATCGGCGACTTCAATGGCTGGGACAAGGGCGGGCATCCTCTCCACCCCAGCGAGTCTGGGGTATGGGTGGGCTTCATCCCCAGCGTGGGCAAGGGCGCCCTCTACAAGTACCATGTTACCTCCAGGTACCGTGGCTACTCCGCAGACAAAGCAGACCCCTTCGCCACTTACAGCCAGTTGCCCCCCAGAACGGCCTCCATTGTCTGGGACCTGGACTACCCCTGGGCCGATCAGGAGTGGCTGGAGCACCGACGGGCGCGCAATGCCCTGTCCTCCCCCATAGCCATCTATGAGGTCCACCTGGGCTCCTGGAGGCGCATTCTGGAGGAGAACCGCCGCTGGTTAACCTATCGGGAGCTGGCCCCCCTGCTGGCAGACTACGTCTTGCGTATGGGCTTCACCCACGTAGAGTTCCTCCCAGTGATGGAGCACCCCTTCTATGGCTCCTGGGGCTACCAGACCACGGGCTACTTTGCCCCCACCAGCCGCTACGGGACCCCCCAGGATTTCATGTACCTGGTGGACTACCTGCACCAGCATGGCATCGGTGTCATCCTAGACTGGGTGCCATCCCACTTCCCGACCGACGAACACGGCCCGGGCTTCTTCGATGGCACCCACCTGTACGAGCACGCCGACCCTCGTAAA
>JACPQK010000163.1 GCA_016190535.1 Chloroflexota bacterium
TCTCCCTCAGGGAGAGGGCAGGGTGAAGGTGGCGGGCTTGCCCGCACCTACAAAAGGCTCTAGCCCGTGGCGATTGTCCCCCTCCCTCTAGCTCCCTCCTGCCAGGGTGGGAGTAATTATCTTCCTCCCATCTTGACGGAGTCTCGCCTCAAAAGGTCAAGGAGACACCGTTTTCTGCCATTCTGAGCGACCGAAGCAACTGTGTTGCTTGTCAAGAGCATGGTTCAAAGGCAACGTAGGCCCAGGGGGTACGATGTCTGATCATGGAGTTGAGGATGGGCAGGAGCTTGCGGATGCAGGCGGTCAGGGCCACCTTGTTGGCCTTACCAGGGGCCTGGAGACGCTGGTAGAAGGTGCGGAGCACCGGGTTGCACCGGGTGGTGGCCAGTGCTGCCATGTAGAGGGAGGAGCGCAGTCTCGCCTGCCTACTGTTGGGCCGGGGCAGCCCGCTCCGCCCTGGGTACGGGGCGATGGACTCGCAGCACGGCCAGCCCCGCCACCGCGAAACAGGCTATGAAAAAAGAGAAAACAATGGTATAGCTGCCCGTAGCGTCAAAGGCCACGGCGCTGAGCAGGGAGCCGGAAGCACCGAAGGGCAGGCTGAGGAGCTGGAACAGACCAATTATCTGCCCCACGCTACGACGCCCGAAATAGTGACTGTAAAGCATGGGCATGATGGCAGTCATCCCTCCTGCGGCTATCCCCCGGACAGCCAGGGAGAGGTAGAGGAGCACCACCCGGTCGGTCAACACCAGCCCAGCAGTGCTCAGCGCAAAGGAGAGGAAAAGAAGGACGGCGGCGTAGCGGGGGTCCCACCGTTCATAGATGTAGGCCCATACAGCTCGAAGGGACAGCCCCACAAGGGAGACCAGGCTGATCATGCTGGCCGCTATAGTGGTGGGGACACCCTTGTCCGTGAGCAGAGGATAGGTATGAGGGGAAACTCCCGAGCTCGCCAGCATAGTGATGCCCACGGAGAGGAGAACAAGCCAGAAGGTGGGAGTGCCCAGGACCTGCCGCCACGTCCAAGCCTGTTCCCCTTGGGTTAAAACGGCCGCGCCCGGCTGCGACACGCTGGCAGGGGCGTCCGCCCTAAGGCCCGCCTCCTCCGGCGAGCGCCTTATCACCAGGCTGGCCAGCACTGCCCAGGCCAGGACCCCCACCCCGTACACCACCCACGCCGTCCGCCAAGTCATGGCAGCGATGAGGAAGGTCGCCAGGGGCGCGGTGGTGATCCCGCTCAAGTTAGTCCCTACCCCCAGAAGCGACATAGCCCTCCCCCTCCGTCTGATGAACCACTTGACTACCACCGCGCTGAATACGGCCGAGCCACACAGGGACAGCCCCAGCGGGGTGAGAATGCCAGCCAGAATCCAGAAGGCCCACAGGCTGTGGAGCCGGCTGTAGGTTATGACGCTGGTTGCGGCTATCAGGCCACCTGCCAGCACCATCAGCCGCACATTGCCTCGGTCTACGATACGGCCTGCCAGGGGAGCCAGTAGCCCCGCGACCACACTGGCGATGGTACTGGCCAGGAAGAAGTTGGTACGTGTCCACCCCAGCTCCGTGGCCATGGGTTTCAGAAATATGGGAAGGGTATGATTCGCCAGGGTGGCGCTCACATACATCCCGCCCGTAGCGGCGGCGGCGACATACCAGCCATAGTAGACGCGGAAGCGACCACCGCTGACTCTTGCCCTGGCTTCCTCTTTCAAAGCAGACATAGCTCGTTGACGTTTAGGCTACAGGCTAGCACTACCGGAGCGTTTTGGGAATATTTAAGGGTACAGCGCTTGCTGTAACTGATCTACTGGACAAATACAGTAACTTGACCCCTTACCTGGCAGACTGCTACAATTTGTAATCGGTCACCTGCGGCGGTGAGCGTAGCCCAGCGGTCAAGGCGCCTGGCTGTGGCCCAGGATATCGAGGGTTCGAATCCCTCCGCTCACCCCAATCCTTTTTGATGATAGCGGCGGCGAGGGAACTGGAGGTCCTCCACCCCGGCGACCACTCCGGCCACGGCCTGGTGGCCCGGCTGAGGACTGCCCGGGGGATAGCAGTATATGCCCTGGGCATAGCCCAGCCCTGGAAGAACCATCTGGGTCCCACCTGGTGCTACCTACTTGATGCCGACGGCCTGACCCTGGTGGATACCGGGTTCTTCGGCTCCCTGGACAGCCTGGAGTCAGCCCTCAAAGTGGCGGGCTTCCAGCTAGCGGACATCGAACGCATCATAGTTACCCACAGCCACCCGGACCACGACGGCAACGCCTACCCCCTCCAGCAGATCAGCGGTGCCGAGCTGTGGTGCCACGAGGTATATGCCCACACCCTCTCCGTGGACCTCTTTGCCCTCCGCCAGCGCATGATGGAGCAGTTCGCCCTGGAGCTGCCCCGGCCCGAGGTGCCCGCCTGGGAAGAGGGTCGCCGGGCCTATCTTAAGAGGCGGCCCTCCCTCAAGGTCAACCGCACTGTTTCCGATGGCGAGAGTTGGGGCCCCCTCACCTTCCTCTACACCCCCGGGCATGCCGCCGACGAGCTCTGTATCCTGCTGGACGGCGTGATGTTCTGCGGGGACCACCTTCTCCCCGACATCACCCCCCACCCCTCCTGCTGCCTCTACTTCCAGTACCTCCTTCCCTTTCTGCCGCCAGCCTACCGGGAGGGCTGCTACCTGGGCCTCCACACCTACCTCCAGTCCGTTCAGAGGATAGCTGCGTTGGAGCAGGACTTCCTGTTGCTCCCCGCCCATCGCCTCTACTACCGGGGCCAGTGGTGGCTGTGTCACAAGGGCAGGGCGCGGCAGATACTTACTCATCACCTGCGGCGACTGGGGCGTATTGCCCGGTTGGCCCAGGCCCCCGATTCCCTGCTGAACCTCACCCACCGCCTCTTCCGGCCCCCGCTGCTCCGAGGCTGGGGGATGTTCCAGGCCATCACCGAGCTGCTCAGTCACCTGGAGTTCCTGCAAGCGACAGGGGACATCGAGTATATTGGGAGGGACGTGGTGCGCTGGCTGGGGACCGAGCACTATCGAGA
>JACPQK010000164.1 GCA_016190535.1 Chloroflexota bacterium
ACACCTCCCTGGACAATGGGACCCGCCAGGACCTGGAGGCAAAGCAGGCACACCTGATGAAGCGAGTGGAGGCAGCCTTTGAGAGGGCGAATGCCCTGGAGAGAGAGACCGCCGACCAGCTAAGGAAGCTGGACCGAACAGTAGCTGAGGTGGCCCTGCGCCACGCTTTCCACGAGCTAATGGAGGAATACCGGGACCTCACCATCGTCCTCAGCTACCTGGAAGGGATCCAGAAGTTCGCTCTGGACAACCTCCACCTGCTGCGGGCGAAGGAAGGCGAGGAGGCCCAGAGGCCGCCGCTAACTGCGATTCCCCCCGAGATGATGGCCCCCAGGGACGCAGACCCCTGGCTGGCCTTCAGGGTCAGCGTCTTGGTAGACAACAGCCAGACAGAGGGGCTGCCCATCATTACCGAGACTCACCCCACCTACAGCAACCTCTTCGGCAAGATCGAGAGGCGTGCCCAAATGGGCACCTACTGGAGCGACCACACTATGGTCAAGCCCGGAGCGGTGGCCCTGGCCAATGGCGGCTATCTCATTGTGAACATCCGGGATGTCCTGCTCAATCCCGCCGCCTGGGAGGGCCTGAAGAGGGTCATCAAGAACAGGGAGCTCCGTATTGAGGACCCGGCGGAGTTCGTGGGCATGGTCCCTCCTGTGGGATTGAGGCCAGAGCCTATCCCTGTGGACCTCAAGGTCATCGTCGTCGGAGACGCCCTCCTCTACGACCTCCTCTCCCAGCGAGATGAGGACTTCTGGGAGATCTTCAAGGTGAAGGCTGATTTCGACTACCAGATCGAGAGGACAGCGGAGAATATGCAGGCCTACGCCTGCGTGCTGGCCGACATCTGTCGCCGGGAGGGCCTGGTGCACTTCGAGCGCGACGGTGTGGCCAAGGTGATAGAACACGCGGCCCGGGTAGTGGCCGACCAGGGCAAGCTGTCTGCCCGGTTCGGCCAGATCAAGGACGTCCTGGTAGAAGCCAGCCAGCTAGTGGTAAACGAGGGCTTCCACGGGGCTGAGGCTAGACACGTCCAGGCGGCGATAGAGGCCAAGGTCTACCGCTCCAGCCTGGTGGCCCAGCGCCTGCGGGACCTGATGCGGCAGGGCACCATCATGGTGGACACCGAGGGAGAGGTGGCGGGGCAGGTCAATGGCCTGGTAGTCTATGACTTGGGGGATTTCAGCTTCGGCATGCCCTCCCGGATCACCGCCAAGACCTTCATGGGCCGCCGGGGCATCATCAACATCGAGAGGGAGTCCCAGCTCAGCGGTCGCATCCATGACAAGGGCGTGCTTATCCTCAGCGGCTATCTGGGCTGGAAGTACGCCCAGGACAAACCCCTCTCCCTCAGCGCCAGCGTCTGCTTCGAGCAGTCCTACCAGGGGGTAGAAGGGGATAGCGCTTCCTCGACGGAGCTCTATGCCATCCTGTCCAGCCTGGCGGAGGTGCCCATTAAACAGAGCGTAGCCGTTACCGGCTCGGTAAACCAGAAGGGCGAGCTCCAGCCCATCGGGGGAGTCAACCAGAAGATCGAAGGGTTTTTCGACCTGTGCCGGGAGAAAGGGCTCACCGGGCAGCAGGGGGTGCTCATCCCCCAGAGCAATGTCCGCCATCTAATGCTGCGGGAAGACGTGGTCGAAGCCGTCCAGCAGGGCCGGTTCCACGTATGGGCGGCCCACACCATCGACCAGGGCCTGGAGGTCCTCACGGGGATGCCCGCTGGCCGCCGCAGCTCCAAGGGCACCTATCCCCGGGGGAGCCTGAACTACCGGGTGGACAGGCGTCTCCGGGAGATGGCCCAGGGGCTCAGGGAGTTCGCCCCGGAGCTAGCTTCGCCTTAGCAGGCCGTTAGGGGCTGTCGCGGCGGAAGGCAGCGTCCTCCATGATCTTCACATATCCCGGGTAACCAGAGAGGGGGAAGCGCTGGGCAACCCGGGCGGACAGCCCGTTGGCATCGGCATCCGCGGACTCGTATAGGGCCAGGAATCGGGTCTGTCCGGGGCTCTCTGCCGGGAAGGAAGGCCTTTCTACCAGCTCACCAAAGGTGCCCGTGTGGTAGAGTCCCGTAGCTACCACCTCCGGTACCCGCACCTCGGAGAACCACCGGCGTAGCTCCTCCAGCCTGGCGGGGTCGCTGCAATTGACGCGATGCGCCAGCAGGCTCTGGGAACGCCGGTTGAGGCCTGAGCCAGATACTCGCCGCAGCACGCGATAGGTACCCCGGTTGGGGCTGCGGATGCCTTTGGTCTGGTCATAGTCCTGGCGCAGCTTGGGGGTATACTTGACCCACTCCCCCATGGCCCCCGCTATATCCTGCTGGTAGATCTCATACATGATGAGGAACTTGTCCCGCCCCGGCGGCAGGGGGGCCAGAGCGTTGTGGAACATAAGCGGGTTGGTGAGAACACCTGCCTTTGCGTTGGATAGAAAACCCGCCTTTACCACGTCAACAAAGTGGACCTCTTTGTACCACCTGTTGAACTCCGGCTCATCCGCCGGGTCGGCGCAATAAGAGGGAGTGTAACCGATTCCCACAGGCTCCCGGCCGTCCATGTTGGCCTCCTTTCCTTCCTCCTGGCCTCCTGGAGATACCCTCCGCCCCAACCCGCCTTCCCATCCATCGCCTCCCCTCTTGGGGAAGACGAAGCCTCACTACAAATGTTTGTTGGCATAATAGCACGGGGAAGGCCCTTTGCCCAGTGGAAGTACCCGCCCTTAATCCGTGGATTGGGCCGCCATGCTGAATTCCCTCTCCCTTGACGGGAGTGGGTAGGGGGAGGGTGACGTCCCCCTCCCTCTAGCTCCCTCCCGCCAGGGGAGGGAGGAAGTGCCCTTCACCTCAAAGGTGGGCGTTTTGAACCTGCCTCCAC
>JACPQK010000165.1 GCA_016190535.1 Chloroflexota bacterium
CGCTGGCGGAGGCGGTGCGGGCCGCCGGCCGCGGCGAGTCGCCACTGCAGCCCAGCGTTGCCCGCAAGGTGCTCAAGCGGCTACGGTCCGGCCCAACTCTGGCGACCCAGCCAGCGCCGCTCTCTTTTACAGTGGACGCGTTGACCCCCCGCGAGTTCGATGTCCTACGAGTCCTGGGGACTGGCGCGACCAACCAGGAGATTGCGGAGCGACTGTCGCTGACCGAGGGCACGGTCAAGAACCATATTTGTTCCATCCTGGTCAAGACCGGCCTGCGGGACCGTACCCAGGCCGCCCTGTTCACCGTGCGCCAAGGGCTGACGCGAGGCTAGGTCGCAGTTGGCGCTGGCGAACCGCTTCGTATATGCGGTTCACATCGTGCACCGTCCCGCAAAAGTTGCCTTAGCCGTGTCCCAAGGTCAGGCCGCAGAAGGTTCGAGTGCTGTCCACAGAGCCCCACCAAGGAAACTCAAACCTCTGAGCAGCCCCCTGTTTGGCCTTGTTGCTGCTCCAGCGAAGTGTTACCATGCCATCATCCAGCAGCCTGAAACTGGAGGACAGGAGCGACCTATGCCCAACGCAGAAATGAACGGCTACGCAGGAAAGGTATTGAGGGTTGACCTCACCCGGGAGACCCTCTCCGAGGAGTACCTGGACGAGACCACCCTGCGAAAGTGGGTGGGGGGAGTGGGACTGGGGGCCAGGTACTTGTACGAGGAGGTCCCCCCGGGGGTGGAATGGTCTGACGAGGAGAACCGGCTCATCATCGCCTCAGGCCCCGTGGGCGGGACCAGGATCGGCGGTTCGGGGACTATCAGTGTAGTTACTAAGGGCTGCCTGACCAATGGGGCCACCTCCACCCAGGCCAACGGCTTCATGGGCGCTTACATGAAGTTCGCCGGCTACGACGCCGTGATAGTCCAGGGGGCCGGCCGCCAATGGCGCTACCTTTACCTCCACGATGGGAAGGCCGAGCTGCGGGATGCTACTGCCTTAATAGGGAAGGACTTCTGGGAGACCGAGGACCTCATTAGAAAGGAACTGCAACAAAGCCAGCGTGGCGTGAGCATATTCGGCATAGGCCCCGCTGGCGAGAACCTGGTGAAGTTCGCCGCTATCGTGGGGGACAGGGGGCACGTGGCGGGGCACAACGGGGTAGGCGCTGTCCTGGGATCCAAGAAGCTAAAGGCCATCGTGGCTGCCCGGGGCCAGGGTTCCGTCGCCGTGGCGGACAGCGAGAGGGTTGCCAGCCTGGCCAGAGACCTGTGGGATAACGTCCGGAAAGCACGGATTTACAACAACAGCATCTACCAGTGGGGCACCATGGGCACCGCCGACCTTGCTGAGTCCCGGGTCGTCTCGGGGAGGCTGCCCGTAAGAAACCTCACCACCAACATCTTTCCCCAGGCCCGCCTCTTCAGCTCGGAATACATCCGGGGCCGCCACGAGATCAAGCGGACTCCCTGCTGGGCCTGTCAGGCGCATCACTGCCACCAGATCACCCTCAAGGATGGGCCTTACGCTGGCCAGACCTTCGAGGAGCCAGAATATGAGGCGGCGGCCTCATGGGGGCCCCTTATCGGCAATACCAGCCCCGAGGCGGCGGTGATGCTCAGTGACCTCACGGACCGCCTGGGCCTGGAGGTAAACGAGGCAGGGTGGCTGGTGGGTATGGTCATGGAGCTCTATGAGACGGGCACCCTGACACTGGAAGACACCGATGGCCTGGAGATGAAGTGGGGGAATGTGGAGGCCTGCCGGACCCTGCTCCACAGGATTGCCCGGAGGGAAGGCTTCGGAGATGTGCTGGCTGAAGGGGTCATGCGGGCCGCCCAGCAGTTGGGCAGTGAGGCCCTTAACTGTGGTGTATTCGTCCAGAAGGGCATATCGCCCCAGACTCACGACCATCGGGCTTCCTGGGGGCTGATGTTCGGTACAGCAACCGCTAGCAATGGCCTCGCGGAGGGCGGGGGGGTCTCCCGCCTCCAGGACGTAGGTATGGAGCCCCCAAAGGGCCCCTTCGACCCCATGCATGTGTCCACCTTAACGGCCAAGAGCAGGGGGATACAGCACTTCAATGACTGCCTGGGCGTGTGCTTCTTCTGCCTACAGGCACCCTTAGCCAGGGTGGTGGAGGCCCTGAATACCGTCACGGGGTGGAGTTTGTCGGACCAGGAGGCCCAAGAGGTGGGGTTCCGGGTGTCCAACCTGCTGCGGGCCTTCAACGTCCGCCACGGCATAACTCCAGAGGTGGAATTCCCCTCCTCACGCTACCGGAGCGCCCCGGTGGACGGACCGGCCAAGGGCATGACTATCGCTCCGGTGTGGGGCCAAATGCTGGACAACCTCTACCAGCTTATGGGATGGGACCGGGCTACGGGCCGGCCCCTGCCCGAGACCCTGCGCCGGCTGGGCTTAGAGCACGTGAGTAGAGACCTCTGGAGCTAGAGCCCTACCCGGGGGCACCCTGGCCTGCCCCCACCGGAGGGGGAAACAGGCTCGCCCAGTCCACCGAATGCTCATAGGCATAGGCGGCCCGCAGCAAGAGGTCTTCCCGGAAATGTGGGGCCACCAGCATCAGCCCGATGGGCAGGCCCGCGGACTTGCCGCAGGGGATGCTGATGGCCGGGTGGCCCGTGAAGTTGAAGGGCACACAGTTGCGGATCACCAGCCCAATGTCCATCCCTTTCCCTCCGCCGAAGAGGGTCAGCTCGATAGCCTCCTCATAGTCCCTGGGCTCCTGGTAGGGGGGCGACTTAATAGGTATAGTAGGCATAGCCAGGACGTCCGCTTTGGCCAGGGCTTCGTCATATGCCTTGACGAAGGCAGGCCGCACGTTATGGGTCTTGGCATACAGCCGGCCATGGTAGCGGCGCTGGAAGTAGGCCCCGGCGATAAGGTTTAGCTTGAGAGCGATGGGAAGCTCATGGCCGTGGCTCTGCTTGAAGCGGCCGAAAGTGGTGATGAGGGAGCTGGGATAGTAGGTCTTGACGAAGGCCCCCGCCAGGTTGGTGTCGAAGATGTGCTTGGCCCCCTCGATATAGAGGGGGGAAATGGCCAGGGACGCCGCGCCGTGCAGGGGCACCGATACGTTCACCAGGCGGGCACCGCACCGCGCCAGCGTATCTATGGCCTCTTTTACGGCCTGCTCTACATCCGGCTCGCTCCCCTCAGCCGCAAACCCCTCTGCCAGCAGGCCAATCCTCAGCCCCTCCACCCCCCGGGGGAGGGCCTCGGTATATCCGGGCAGTGGGGAAGGCACGTCAGCCTGCCGGGGGTCGTAGCCATCAGGCCCGGCCACGCACTCCAGAGCCATAGCGATGTCTTCCACCGTGCGGGCCAGGGGTCCCACATGGTCCACAGTGGGGTCCAGGCCGAAGACCCCGGTATGGGGTATCAGGCCCCAGGTCGCCTTCAGGCCTACCGCCCCAGACCAGGCGGAGGGGATACGGACGGAACCTCCCTGGTCCCCACCGAAGGCGATGTCCACCAGCCCGCCCGCTACCGCTGCCCCAGAGCCCGAGGAAGAGCCCCCGGTGACATGGGCCTTGTTATGGGGGTTGAGGGGACGCCCGAAATCCCCCACGCCACTTAGCCCCGACCCTCCGATGGAGAAATCGTCCATGTTGGTCTTGCCCACAATGGTGCCCCCCGCCTCGAGCAGCCTCGTGACCACGGTGGCATCGAAATCGGGGACGTAGCCCTCCATAAAGTGGGAACCGAAGGTAAGGGGGATGCCCGCCACGGCGATATTGTCCTTTAGGGCGATAGTCTTGCCTTTGAGGAGACCCTGGGGAGCACCCTCAATATGGCATTTGGTGATGAAAGCGTTCAGGGGGTCCTCCTGCTGCGTGGGGCGATAGCCAGGGGAGCGGGCGGTGTACTTCCGGGGCAAGCTCTGTTCTTCGATCTTCAACTCGTTGAAGGCTTCCATAGCGGCCACCTGCTCTAGCAGGCGGGAATGTATGGCGCGGGCTTCTGTGCCCGTCAGGCCAAGGTCCAGGGCCTTGCCATATTCCACGACATCCTCGATGTCCGGTCGTGACCACATGTTCTCCCTCCTTTGCCTGAGAAGTTGGGGGGCATTTCCCTCCATCCTTATAGCTGAGGCCTGTCCATTATCATGAGGTCATCTTACTCTTATCCCCGGCTGATGGTCATCAACAAATTGTGTTGGCATTCCATAAACACCCCCTCTTAGGCTAAAGAGGGGGTGAAGGGAAATGATTTCAGGGGGACACCCCCCAAAACCCCCGGCCCCGGTACATCGGGCCACCAAATGAGCATATTGTGCTCGGGGCTTTACAGACTCCTGTTACTAAACTGAGGGTCGAATACCCCTTGAGATTGAATGGGATTGCCATATGGTAGTCAACCTCCCCTTGCGCCCCTTCTCCAGCCCGTGGGTCCACCCCATGACCAAAAGGCAGCCTTGTGCTAAAATAGCCCTCGGTGTGGACCTAGCCTTCCGTCAGTTGCCCAGCGTTGACCAACTCCTGGGACACCCCCGAGTGGAGTATCTCTGTCACCTCTATCCGCGACAGGAGGTGACTATCTGGGTAAGGGGGGAACTGGAGCAGGCACGGCGCGGGATCAGCGCCGGGGCACCACCGCCCACCCTGGACGAACTGGCTACGGGCGTGGAGGCCCGGGCCCAGGCCTTAGGGGAGCCCAGCCTGCGTGCTGTGATCAACGCAACTGGGGTTATCCTCCACACTAACCTGGGGCGAGCGCCGATAAGCTACGAGGCCCTAGCCGCCATGCGGGCCGTGGGCCTGGGCTACTCCAATCTGGAGTATGATCTGGCCAGAGGGGAGCGGGGCTCCCGGCAAGCCCATGTGGAGTCCCTCCTCTGCCATCTAACCGGGGCCGAGGCCGCTCTGGCGGTCAACAACAATGCCTCGGCCCTGCTGCTGGGGCTGGCCAGCCTGGCCCGGGGCCGGGAGGTCATCGTCTCCCGAGGCCAGGCCATCGAGATCGGGGGGGGCTTCCGCATACCAGATGTGCTGAGCCAGAGCAGGGCCCGGCTGGTAGAGGTAGGCACCACCAACCGGACCTACATAGCCGACTACGAGGCTGCCATTACCAGGGGCACCGCTGCCCTCCTCCGAGTGCACACCAGCAACTTCCGGGTAGTGGGCTTTACCCAATCGGTGTCCCTGGAAGAGATGGTGGCCCTGGGCCAGCAACGGAGCATCCCGGTGCTGGATGACCTGGGCTCGGGCTGTTTGCTGGAGACCTCTCAGTTCGGCATGGCCCACGAGCCTACCATCCAGGAGAGCCTGGAGGCGGGGGCCGACCTGGTCTTCGCCTCCGGCGACAAGCTCCTGGGCGGTCCCCAGGCGGGGATAATCATGGGCAAGAGGGAGTTGGTGGAACGCCTCCGTCGCCACCCCCTGGCCCGGGCGGTGCGCATTGACAAGTTTAGCCTGGCCGGGCTATCGGCCACCCTCGTCCACTATTTGCGGGGGGAGGCGCTGAGCAAAGTGCCTATCTGGCGCATGATCTCCACCCCCCTGACCGAGATCGAGGCACGGGCCCATGCCTGGGTGGAGCAGCTCGGCGAAGTGGCCCAGGTGATGCCTGGACAGTCTGCCGTAGGAGGGGGTAGCCTGCCGGGGCAGACACTGCCAACAAGCCTCGTTGCCCTCAGCGTTCCTCAAGTAGAGGAGTTGGCCCTGCTCCTGCGCACAGGAGAACACCCTGTGGTCGGCCGCATTGCCGAGGGCAAGCTTCTCCTGGACCCCCGCACCGTCCTGCCCGAGGAGGAAGGCACCCTCCTCTCTACCCTCGCCGAAACCCTCGCCGGCTAACGGGGACAAGGGGTGTCCCAGGCTGGGCGCAGTAGCGGATGGCGCCGCTTTGCAGGCACGTAAGGCTCCACTGGAGAAGGTGGTGATGGTCAAGGAAGAGACTATCCCCACGTCTTACCTTGCTGCCGAAGGTGCGGCAGTGGTCGTCCATATCCCTAACTGGCTCCCCCGCGCCCTGCGCACTATCTATATCAGGCATGAGCTAGGGCACCTGAACTACCTGGACTGGACCGGCCGGGTATCTCAGAGTCCCCTGGACGCAGTACGGCATAACTTACATGCCTTCTGTTTTGAGATGTGCCCCTGCGCGGGACCCCTGGCCCGGTCCCTCTTGAATAGGGGAGCGGTCAAGATGGCCCTGGGAGAGGTGAGGCCCCAGTCCTTCCTTTGCCGCCGCGCTCCCCGGGCCCTGGCCTTCCCCTTCATGCTGGTGGCAGCGCTCACCCTGCCCTTCCTCTGGGCAATACATCTCCCCTGTTTGCGGAGGGACCAGCGCTGTCTGCTCCACCAGTTCCAGCGGGACCAGGCGCACAAGAGCCTCTAGGACAGCCGTGCTATAATATGAGTTGCGTTCTAGATGTGACCATGCCCGCCAAGGAAGCCCTGCTCTACGAGAAACTGCCCGGCTCTGCCGTGCGCTGCCATGTCTGCCTGTGGCGCTGCCGCATCCAGCCCGGGAAGCTGGGGGCCTGCCTCATGCGCCGCAACCAGGATGGCGTCCTTTCCCTGCTGAACTACGCTGAGGCATCCTCCGTAGCCGCCGACCCCATTGAGAAAAAACCCCTGTTCCACTTCTACCCTGGAAGCCTGTGTTTCTCCCTGGGCACCTGGGGCTGCAACTTCCACTGCCAGCACTGCCAGAACTGGCAGATCTCCTTCGGCACCTCAGAGCACGTGGACCGCTACTCCCAGCATGTCCCCCCCGAGCTGGCCGTATCCCTGGCCCGGCGCTACGGCTGCCAGGGCATCTCCTGGACCTACAATGAGCCTACCATCTGGCTGGAGTACACTCTGGACTGCGCCCGCCTGGCCAAGGAGCAGGGGCTATACACGGTCTACGTCACCAACGGATACATCACTCCCGAGGCCCTGGACACCATTGGCCCCTATTTGGATGCCTTCCGGGTGGATATCAAGGGCTTTACCGATGAGTGCTACGTGCGCCTGGCCAAAGTCAAGCGCTGGCGGGAGGTCCTGGCGTCGGCGGTACGCGCCCAGGAACGCTGGGGGATGCACGTGGAGGTCATCACCAATGTCATCCCTACCCTGAACGACTCCCCTGAGCAGCTTACCGCCCTGGCCACCTGGATCCGGGACAACCTGGGGCCGGACACCCCCTGGCATGTCACCCGGTTCTATCCCCAGCACCGCATGCGCCATCTTCCCCCCACCTCTGTCGAGAGCCTGGAGCGGGCCTATGAGATAGGTCATTGGGTAGGGCTGCGCTTTGTCTACGTGGGCAATGTGCCCACCCACCCGGGAGAGAACACCTGCTGCCCGGCCTGCGGCCACCTGGTGGTGCGCCGCCTGGGCTACCAGACCGAGCTAGCAGGTCTGAACCCCGACGGATCGGGGCGCTGTGCTCGCTGCGGGACAGACGTGAACATCAAGACCAACGCCTGGCAACGGTCCGTCCCCAGCCAGGCCGCGCCCAGGGCCTGACGGGAGGTGGCGAGGTATGGCCCTGGTATTCGGCTGCATAGTCCCCCATCCACCCATCATGGTGCCCGAGGTGGGTGGAGGCCAGGAGCGCAGGGTCTCGGCCACCCTGGCAGCTATGGACCGCCTGGCCCACGCCCTGGCATCCAGCTGCCCCGATGAGCTCTGGCTCATCAGCCCCCACGGCATCTCCTACTCCAACGCCATGGGTATCGCCACCGCCCCGGCCAGCGAGGGCAGCCTGAGAGAGTGGGGACCCCGGTGTGCCGGGCTGGACTACCGCTTTGAGAATGACTCCCAGGCCGTGGCTACTATCCAGCGGGCCGCCGGCGAGGCCGGGATCCCCCTGCGCTCCACCGGAGAGCACCGCTACGAGCTAGACCACGGGGTGCTGGTCCCCCTCTATTTCCTGACCAAGGCGCTGCCCAAGCTGCCCCTGGTCTCCCTCACCTTCTCCTGGCTGCCTTTGAAGACACACTACGAATACGGCCAGGCCCTGGGCCAGGCGGCGCAGTCCTTGCCCAAAAGGATAGCCCTGGTAGCCAGCGGCGACCTCTCCCACCGCCTGCTGCCCTCCGCCCCCGCGGGATACGACCCCCAGGGTGCTGTCTTTGATAAGAGGCTGGTGGAACTGGTGGCTGCCCAGGACAGTCAGGGTATTCTCGCCCTGGACCCCGAGCTTATCGAGCGGGCCGGGGAGTGCGGGCTTCGCTCCATCACCATCCTGCTGGGAGCCGTGCACGGCTTGCCCACTACCCCCCAGGTGCTCTCCTACGAAGGCCCCTTTGGCGTGGGCTACCTGGTGGCAGCCTTCCCCGTGGGGGGCGCTGGCCCGGCCCCAGGGCCGGAGGCGGCCGAGGCCGCCCCCGCC
>JACPQK010000167.1 GCA_016190535.1 Chloroflexota bacterium
CAGGCTGGGGCTTCACCCTCATCCCTTCGCCTTGCTCAGGGCAAGCTCTAACCTTCCCCCATCGCGGGGGAAGGGATTGCCCACCACCATGAGGCATATTATTTACTCGATGACCATAAGCCGGGGGCTTCATGCCCCCCATTCTTCAGCCGGGGATGCCCCTGCCCCTCACCACCTCGTGTTTGACACCCTTTCCCGGGTCTGTTAGCCTGGACTGCGGAGGCGCTAGTGGTCCTTCTCACGGGTGCAACGGGCTTTGTAGGCCGGAGCCTGGCTATGTCCCTGGTGGAACAGGGCCAGCGCTTGCGTTGCCTTGTCCGCAAGACTTCCAACGTCGGACCCCTTCAAGAGCTAAACCTGGAGCTAGCCTACGGGGATGTCACCGACCCCGCCTCCCTGGGACCCGCCTTGCAGGGCGTGGAGAGCGTCATCCACCTGGTGGCCATTATCCGGGAGCGCGGGGAGTACACCTTCCGCCGGGTGAACTTCCTGGGCACTGGCAATCTGGTGGAGGCAGCCAAGAAGGCTGGTGTGGCCCACTTCCTGCACATGAGCGTTATCGGAGCCGTCTCTGACCCCCGCTATCCCTACCTGTACTCCAAATGGCTGGGGGAGCAGGAGGTCATCAACAGCGGTATACCGTACACGGTCTTTCGCTCCTCCCTGATCTTTGGGGAAGAGGATGTCTTCTTCAACCGGCTGGCCCAGACCATACGCCTCTCTCCTGTGGTTCCTGTGGTGGGGCCGGGCACCGTCCGCTTTCAGCCCATATCTGTGAAGGATGTGGCCCGCTGCGTCATCCGGTCCCTGGGGGACAGAAAATTCCAGGGCCACACCCTGTACCTGGGAGGGCCGGAACATCTAACCTACGAGGGTATTCTGGACATCCTCATAGATGCCCTGAAGGTCCAGCGCTGGAAGGTACACGTTCCCCTCTTCCTGGTGCGCCCCGCGGTGGCGGTAATGGAGGCCTTGCTGCCCAATCCGCCGGTAACCTCCATCGAGTTGGGCATGGTCTCCATCGACAATGTGACTGAGCCGGAGGCGGTGGAGAAGGCCTTTGGCTTTCGTCCCGGGAGCTTCCGAGAGGCTGCCGGCTATCTGGCCTCATCCAGGGGACGAGCAAAGGCGTGACCGCTGGCCCTCACCCCCCAGATATAGACAGGCCTATGGACTACCGCCAGGCGCTGGCCTATATCTACAGCTTCACCGATCTGGAGAAATCCCCCAGCCTCCTTTATAACGCTGCCAACTACGACCTGCGGCGCATGGAGACGCTGCTAGACCTCTTAGGCCATCCTGAGAGGGAGGCACCTAGCATTCACATCGCCGGCACCAAAGGCAAGGGCAGCACGGCGGCCATGATCGCCTCGGTGCTTGTCGCCGCCGGCTACCGCACCGGTCTCTACACCTCCCCGCACCTCCATACCCTGCGGGAGAGGGTACAGGTGGATGGACAGCCTATTCCCGAGGCAGCACTGGCCTCCCTGGCAGGGCAGGTGCAGCCCATGGTGGAGACTACGCACGCTAACAGCGACTACGGCCGGCTTACCACCTTCGAAATCCTTACCTCCCTGGCCTTCCTCTATTTTCGGGAACAGAAAGCCCAGTTCCAGGTGCTGGAGGCTGGTCTGGGTGGGCGTCTCGATGCCACCAACGTTGTTCAACCCCGGCTGGCGATGATCACCCCCATAAGCTACGACCATATGGACCTTCTGGGGCAAACTCTGGGCCAGATCGCCTCGGAGAAAGCGGGAATAATCAAGCCCGGCTGCCCCCTGGTTCTTGGTCCCCAGCCACCGCAGGCCCTGGAGGTGCTACAAGGCCGCTGCCAGCAAGCAGGTGCTCAGCCGGTGCTGGTAGGGCAAGATGTGACCTGGGCACAGGGCCCCTTCGACACGGCCGGGCAAAGCATAAGGGTGAAGGGGAGGCTAGGCGAGTATTGCCTGCATTTACCCTTGCTGGGGAGGCATCAGGCGGAGAACGCTGCTGCTGCCGTGGCTGCGCTGGAGGTCCTCCGGGAGCAAGGAGCGGCTATCGACGATGAGGCCCTGGGCCGCGGGTTTGCCTCTGTGCGCTGGCCCGGACGCCTGGAGGTGCTGGGACAGCGGCCCTGGCTCCTGGTGGACGGCGCCCATAACGGAGAGTCGGCCCGGCGTTTGCGGGAGGCGGTGGCCGACTACTTCCCCGGCCGCCGGATCGTGCTGGTCCTGGGCACCTCCCGGGACAAAGACATCGTAGCTATGGCCCAGGAGCTGGCGCCCATGCCCCAGACCGTCATACTCACCAGCTCCGGCAACCCCAGAGCCGCACCACTCCAGGAGCTGCTCCATATATGGGAAAAGCTGCATCAGGATGTACGGCTCTCCCCCAGCGTGGCGGAGGCCGTGGAGCATGCCCGCAGGCTAGCCCAGGCCACGGATGTAATACTGATAACCGGGTCCCTCTTCGTGGTGGCCGAGGCCAGGGCGCACGTCCTGGGCCTGTCCCCGGCCGGGTGAACGCGGGGGGCCGGCTAACCCGCAGGACAGGGCGCTAGCCCCCAGCGACGAACCTAGTGCTCACTTGCGTAAATCAGCGTGACGATGTCTGAGGCCGCGGGATGTACCACGGTCTTGGTCCAAATGCCGTAGGGGAGGAACTCCGTGTCCTCCCTGGAGGCTTCTGTGGAAGGGTGGGCATGGTTCGACAGGCTCACCATAAACAGAGTCCCGCCCCTACAGGAGGGTGAAAGGCATCAGTTGTCTAG
>JACPQK010000166.1 GCA_016190535.1 Chloroflexota bacterium
GATGGAGGCCCAGGAGGACTTCGACGAGGCCGTGGCCGAAGGTGACGAGGACGCCCAGGCCGACTTCGAGGAGGCCGTAGCCGAGGCTCACGAGCGCTTTGACGTGAAGGTGGCGGACGCCCAGGAGCGCCTGGACAGGGACCTGATGGAGGCCCAGGAGGACCTGGACGAGGCCCTGATGGAAGAGGAAGAGGAGGAGGAGGAGGACGACTCCATCCTCCCTCCTGAAGAGCCGTAATACCGGATAAGCTACCCTGCTGGGCCGGTGACCCAGAGCACCGGCCCAGCGCTTTTCTGGTGCCTAGGCCCTGAACCCGGCTATCTTGACAATGGCCCAAGCTGCCCGTTAACATGATTGGTAGCCCTCCGATAAGAGGAGCGCTGGCTAAAGGCCGAGGGAGCTCGGCTTTTCCATTGGAGGATGGCATAATGCCGATCTACGAGTACGAGTGTACTTGCTGTGGAGCCCGTTTCGAGCGGAGACAAAGTTTCTCCGAGGACCGGAGGGCGCTATGTCCCCACTGCCAGGGCCACGCCCAGAGGGTACTCCACTCCGTACCCATTATTTTCAAGGGGTCCGGGTTCTACGTCACCGACCACAGGACCGGGGGAGGATACTCGGGAGACAGCAAGTCCACCGCTGCCGTTGGAGAGAGTAAGCCCACTGCTGCCGCAGGAGAGACCAAGCCCGCGACTGCCACCGGAGAGAGCAAACCCGCCGTCGCCGCCAAGGAGAGCTAGTGAGGGCCCTCGTCCAGAGGGTGTCCCAGGCGTCCGTAACCGTAGAGGGCAAGGTCGTCGGTCAGATAGGCCGGGGCCTGGTGGTCCTGGTGGGAGTGGCCAGAGATGACACAGAGGAGGACGTCCGCTATCTCTTCGAGAAGCTCCCCCCGCTGCGGGTGTTCCCTGACGCAGCCAGCAAGTTCAATCTCTCCGCCGCTGATATCGGCGGCGGACTGCTTATGGTAAGCCAGTTCACCCTGATGGCCGACACCCGGAAGGGACGCCGCCCCAGCTTCGACCAGGCCGCTCCCCCGGAGCTTGCCCAGCGCCTCTTCGACCAACTGGTAGGCCGGCTCAAAGAGACGGGGCTACCTATAGCCACGGGCCAGTTCGGTGCCCACATGGTGGTGGAGATAACCAACGATGGGCCAGTTACCGTTCTTCTGGATAGCCGGGCAGGCGAAAAGCGCAGTGCCTGCTGATAGGACTGGGTGCTCCCGGTCACCGGCGACCCCCGGCTGCTACGTGGCCCTTGTGTATGTGACCGCTAAGCTCTACAATGTCGTTACCAACCCAGGAGGGCACTGTGCCAGCTAGAAAACTTTCCCTGGCGGGGAAGGGCAATGAGCTAGTCCTCCCCATGGCCCAAACAGTCTCAGTTCCGCAAGCGCTTCCCCTTGACGAGATGGTCAAAAAGGCCAGGTTGGTGCGCCGGCATATCGTGAGTATGACCGCCCGGGCGGGCAGCGGACATCCTGGCGGGTCCCTTTCCGCCGCCGACATCCTGGTAGCCCTCTACTTCGGTGTCCTGCGCCATAACCCAGAGGACCCCCTTTGGCGAGAGCGGGACCGGCTCATCCTGAGCAAGGGCCACGCTGCCCCTGCCCTCTACTCCGTCCTGGCCGAGGCCGGCTACTTCCCCGTGGAGGAGCTGTCCACCCTGCGCCGCTGGGGTAGCCGCCTCCAGGGCCACGCCGATGCCAACCTTACCCCCGGAGTGGAGATGTCCGCCGGCTCTTTGGGGCAAGGGCTTTCCTTCGGCGTTGGGGCTGCCCTGGCGGGCCGCCTGGACAAGGCCAGCTATCACGTCTATGTGCTCCTGGGGGACGGCGAGTGTGACGAGGGGCAGATATGGGAGGCAGCCATGGCTGCCAGCCACTTCCACCTCGATAACCTGACGGCTATAGTGGACCGCAATCAGCAGCAGCTTGGCGGCTGGACATCCCGCATTATGGACCTGGAACCCCTGCCCGATAAGTGGGCAGCTTTTGGCTGGCGCGTCATCGAGGCCGATGGCCACAGCATCCCCCATCTCTTGGACGCCCTGCACCAGGCCCAGGCCCCCTCCAACCGGCCCAGCATCATTATCGCCCACACGGTGAAGGGGAAGGGGGTCAGTTTCATGGAGAACAACGTGGAGTTCCATGGGCGCGCCCCTACCCAGGAGGAGCTGGCGCGGGCCCTCCAGGAGCTAGCTTAGGCCCCTATGGTTCAACACGCCTCCCTTCGAGAGGCTTACGGAAAAGCCCTGGTGGAGTTGGGGGAGCAGGACCCCAACATAGTGGTGCTGGATGCCGACCTCTCCCGCTCCACCATGACCCGCTACTTCGCCGAGCGGTTCCCGGAGCGCTTCTTTGACTGCGGCCTGGGGGAGCAGAACATGGTGGGCATCGCCGCTGGCCTGGCGGCTTCAGGCAAGGTCCCCTTTGCCTCCACCTTCGCCGTATTTGTACCCGGGAGGGCCTTCGACCAGCTCCGGATGAGCGTGGCCCAGCCAGACCTCAACGTGAAGATTGTGGCCACCCACGGAGGTATCAGCGTGGGGGAGGATGGCGCCTCCCACCACTCCATCGAGGACCTGGGCCTGGCCTGCTCTCTCCCTGGCTTCCGGGTAGTGGTGCCTGCCGACGCTCCGGAGACTGTGCGAGCAGTGCGCACAGCCGCCGCCACCCCCGGCCCGTTCTACATTCGTCTGTGCCGACCCTCTGCCCCCGTGGTGCACCCCGAGGGCTGTCGCTTCCAACTGGGGGTGGCCGAACTCCTGCGCCCGGGCAACGACGCCAGCATCATGGCTACCGGCCTCATGGTGGGGGCTGCCCTGGAGGCGGCGGCGGCCCTGGCCACGGAGGGTATAGAGTGCCGGGTGCTCAACATGGCCACCCTCAAACCCCTGGACCAGGAGGCCGTGGCCAGGGCCGCCGCCGAGACGGGAGCTATTATCACCGCCGAGGAGCACCTCCAGCACAGTGGCCTGGGCAGCCTGGTGGCCCAGACCGTAGCCGAGACCCACCCCGTGCCTATGGCTATAGTGGCCATCAAGGACACCTACGCCCGGTCGGCCAGCGCCGGGGAGCTGTTCCACCACTACGGCCTCACCCCAGCAGACATCGCCCAGGCGGTGCGCTCGGTGATCAACAGGAAGCAGGCGGCCAGGAGATAACCTTGGCCAAGGGAGAGGCTGCCCTCACCGGCACCATACCTGCCGCCACCTCATCCAAGGTAGCTGTGGTCTATACTACCCCGGAAACAGTGCTGGAGGACATTGCCCGTGTCATGCACCTGGCCGACTACCAGCGCTTCCTACCCCAGGGCGTCCCCACCGTCCTCAAGATAAACATCTCCTGGCAACGCTACTATCCGGCCTGCTCCACCACCCCCTGGCAGTTGGAGGGCGTTATCCGCACCCTCCAGGCCGACGGCTACACCGGCCTGGTACCCGTGCAGAACGGAACGGTCGTAGTGGACGCCCACGAGGGCGAGGTGCGCAACAAGCACCGCCCGGTCCTGGAGAAGTACGGCCTGAAGAGCGTCTGCCTGGAGGAGCCACCCGTCCGCTGGATAAAGTACGAGCCTAAAGCCAGGATGCTGGTGCTGGACCAGGTATACCCCCGGGGCATCTACATCCCCGACATGATGATGGGCAAGAACGTGGTCCACCTCCCCACCATGAAGACCCACGTGTTTACCACCATTACGGGGGCCATGAAGAACGCCTTCGGCGGCCTGCTCCACTACAACCGCCACTGGACCCACTCCGTGATCCACGACACCCTGGTAGACCTGCTGAGCATTCAGCGGGAGATCCACCCCGGTCTGTTCGCCGTTACCGACGGCACCCTTGCCGGGGAGGGACCCGGCCCCCGGGCCATGAGGGTCCATGTGAAGAACGTCCTCCTAGCCAGCGCGGACCCCGTGGCCCTGGATGCCACCGCCGCCCGCATGATGGGCTTCAACCCCCTGTCCCTGCGCTTCCTGCGCCTGGCCCACGAAATCGGCCTGGGCTGCGCCGACCCCGACCGCATCGAAGTGGTGGGCGAGGACATCTCCGGCGTGGACTGGAAGTTCGCGGGCAACGAGAACACCTTCGCCAGCCGGGGCCAGAAGCTCATCTACTGGGGGCCTCTCAAGCCCCTGGAGAAGCTGCTGCTGCGGAGTTGGATCGCCCCCTGGAGCTACACCGCCTCCAACATCTACTACAACGGACTGTGGTATCCTTTTATCGGCCGACGCCGGGTCTCCCGCGCCCTGAGCACCCAGTGGGGCAAGCTCTTCCAGCGCTATTAGACCCCACGAGGGGCGAAAAGTAAGACGCTGAGACCTAACTTTAGAGTGGCTTGAGCGTTTTGTTACAAGGTGGGACCTTTAGCATCCTGGGCCAGAGATTCTCTGAACAAATGAGGCCTAGCGAGGAATATCTCATTCTAAAGGTGGCGTGTGAATCCCACTCTCGCCCTATCCTCTCCTGTCGGGGGCGAGGGGATGTGTTCTCCCTCCCCTGGCGGGAGGGAGATAGAGGGAGGGGGAGGCCCTTCTCTGCGGCGCACCAGGGGAGCATACCTGTCCGTTCTCCGGTTACAGTGTGTACTGCGGATTGAGAATGCGAAAAGGATGGATGATATCCTTACCGGGAGGCCGGCTGTGAGCATGATACACAGAAAGACCACAGCGGCATGGGCCTTCCTGTTGCTTCTGGGGTTGATAGCTGCTGCCTGCGAGCAGGGCCCCTTCACACCCGCCCTGCTCCCCCCGGGTACGGCCAGTGCCCCGGTGCCTGAGGTGGAGGTGGATGCCTACCTCTACATCCACCAGGGCCAGCCCACCACTCTGGTCCGGGGCCTGGCCAATCTGCCCCTGGATGTGGAGGTCGTCCAGACCTCCTTCTGGCTGGGGAGAAGAGAAAGCGGCGAGTTCTCCGGGGCCGTGTTCGACTTCACATCTGCCGCTATGGCCAGGGCCGTCTACAATACTGTGCCCCTGGACCCGGACCAGTGGAAGCACCTGGATGGGGCCAGGCTAACACTGGTCCGGGGTAGCGAAGATGCCACCCTGCCTATCCGCGAGGCCATAGAAGCCGGCCAATGGAAGGAGCTGAGCCAGCTCTATCCCGACGTCTGGGACAGGCTAAACCGGGCCCTGCCCAGCCAACCCCCCTCTCCACCCCGGGCCGTGGGTTTCTTCCGGGTTGCGGACTGGCTAAACTGGGCAACTGACAAGACGGGCAACGCCGAGCTGAAAAAAGCAGCCCCCCTGGTTAGCAGCGGGGGGCTTAAGGCTGGCGTCCTGGCCGCCTACTCCCAGACACCCCTGGTGCCACCCCTCCAGGCTGACCCGGGCTTCCTGAAACAGTCGGGGGTCAGCGCGCTGGTGGTGGCCCAGTCCTCGTACCCAGGATTCATCTTCTCCTTTATCCTAGATAATATAGTGCTTCGCTCTGCGCCGCTGAAAGAGGTGCCTCTAAATGGAGAGTCCGCGCAGCGCCTGGATGTTCCAGACGCGGAGGCGATCATACTGCTCAAGAACCGGGGCAACCTGCTCTACCTGTCCATTGCCGCTGAGGAAGGGCCTGCCAAGGCCCTGCTCCTCACTGCCCTGGCCAAATAGGCCGGAGGCGAGGGCTGTCCGGCCATGACGGCAAGGCGGGTAGTCGCCCTGGTCTCCGGGTTCGCGCTGGTAATCTTCGTCGCTCTCCTGGGGCTGGCTATAGCCCGGCAGGCCCAGCCCGGCCTGTCTGGAGAGGGGCCTCGCCGGCTGGTGGGGCAGCCCGCCCCCGATTTCACCATCACCACCTTCGACGGCCAGCAACTTACCCTCTCCCAGTACCGCGGTCAACCCGTGGTGGTAAACTTCTGGGCCTCCTGGTGCCCTCCCTGCCGGGCCGAGGCCCCCACCCTGGAGCGCACGTGGCAGGAGTACAGGGAGCGGGGTGTAGTCTTCATCGGCATAGACATCGAGGACACCGAGGCCGATGCCCTGGCCTTCCTCCAGCAGTTCGGTATCACCTACCCCAATGGCCCCGACCCCCAGGGTGGAATCACCAGGGACTACGGGGTCCTCTACATTCCCACCACCCTGTTCGTGTCCCGGACGGGCAAGGTGGTCCAGCGCTGGGAAAGCGCCATAGGCCAGGCCAAGCTCACCCAGCTCGTGGACGAGCTGCTGCTAGCCCCCTGAAGCCGGCCACCTCTGAGGTGGATCGAGTCTTCCTCCCCTGGTGGGTGGCAGTCAGCGGGGAGTCTTACCCTCCCCCCTCTCTCAGCGGGAGGGGGCCCCTGCCCAAGATACCAGGGGGCTAGGGGGGCCGTAAACCGTGGATAGGCATTCTTGCCTGTCATTGCGAGCCCTTCGGCGGCCTCAGGGTAAACTCCTACGAAGCAATCTCCAGGCCAGCGGGGGTTGGGATAGAGATTGCTTCGGCACTTCGTGCCTCCCATGACAAACAAGCCCGGGCATCCACCCCGTGGGTGAGCTTCTTGAAGCTCAACTCACCGTTTGTGGTGCCGAGTCTCTTCTGGACTTGCTTCAGGCCGCCATGTATCCTAAGGGTAAGACCCTGGGAGGGAATGGTCTCCCCAC
>JACPQK010000021.1 GCA_016190535.1 Chloroflexota bacterium
CAGGACGCTACGGACTTCCTTCGCCTGGCTGCCGAGATACCAGTGCGCACGGAGGTACAGGCCTTCCCCCTGGAGCAGGCCAACGAGGCCCTCCTGCTACTGAAGAGGGGTCAAATACAGGGGGCGGGGGTGCTCCAGGTCACAAGGTGAGGTCTTTGCTTAACGGGTGAGGGTGCAGGTAAGTACTGCCCCTTAGGGGGCTTTATACAGAGGAAAGCAGGGGCCGTTCCAGAGTGACCTCTTGCGTGGTGCGCTCCAGAGCTTCCCGCAGGAACTTGGACAGGCTGAACATGCCCTGGTGGGCAGTCCCATCATAGAAGCGAAGGGGAATGGACAGACGCTCGGCCAACATCCTGTTAACCTCCGCTGGCTCAAGGTACTTCAGGGCTGGGGAGGCCACCACAAACCCCCAGGGAATGCCAAAGCAGGGCACGGAGACCTGGTAGCCCGCGGCATGGCCAAAGACATTTCGCATGGTATTGCGGGTGGTGCAGAAACGGGATACGTCGCCGCAGGCAGTGGAGCCGGCCTGGGTGACCACCACGCCGCCCGGGCTTAGCCTGGCCCTCACCAATTCATAGAACTCCCGGGAGTAGAGGAGCCGGGCAGGCCCCTCGGGCAGCGGGTCGGTGAGGTCCAGGACTACAACGTCGAACTGCTCCGAGGTGCTCTCCAGGTACTGCCAGGCATCGCTGATCACCACATGGGCACGGGGGTCCTCGAAGGACCCCTGGTGCATCATGGGCAGGTAGCGCTGGCACAGCTCCACTACCTCCTGGTCTATATCCAGCATCACCGCTCGAGTCACGGAGCGGTGACGGAGCACCTCCCGAAGGGTCACCCCCTCCCCCCCACCAGCGATGAGGACGGCCCGGGGGTCGGGGTGGAAAAGGAGCGCCGGGTGGACCAGGGCCTCGTGATAGACGAATTCGTCGGAGGTGCTGGACTGCACCTTGTCGTCCAGGACCAGGCAGCGCCCAAAGACCTCCGTGTCGAGGACCTCCACCTTCTGGTAGGCCGTGCGGCCCGAGTACACCCTGGAGCTTACCGCAAAGGCCTGAGTCCAGCCTGGGACAATTTCCTCCGAGTGCCAGAGCGGAGCGCTCTTTCTACTTCTTCTCTGAGACCTGTGGGTGCTCTGGTTTTCCGGCGTACTGTCCGTATCCAAGGACACCTCGTTTCACTTCCATGAGCCAGGGGTCACGGGCACCCAGCCGCTGGATGAGTAGGGATGCAGCATTTTCGGGGTCGAACTCATCGCCGCAGGTAAAGATGTCCACCGCAGCGTATCTGTACTCAGGCCAGGTATGAATGCACAGGTGAGATTCTGCTATGATCACCACGCCGCTGATGCCGTGCGGTTCGAAACGGTGAAAAGAATCGCCGATAATGGTGGCTCCCACCTCTTTGGCGGCGGTGAGCAGGGCATCCCGCAACAGTTCAAGGCTATCCAGCGTGCTGGGGTCGCAGTCCTTTAGCTCAAGCAGCAGGTGCTTTCCAAGCGCATGCAAATCACCGTCCTCCCATTGAGACTCCCGACTGGTTACGGGGCAACATGCCTATTATACAGGTTACCTCCGGCGAATCAATATTATCTCCACCCCAGCCGTAATCCGTGGATTCCTAACTCACCCCGCTGCATCGGGGTGGGCAGAGTAGGGGCAGTTCATAAACTGCCCCTACTTCCGCCGGGGGTATCAACTACAACCCGCGAGGTGATTTTTGGGCCCCCTTTGTGCCCAGCTAGGTATGTAGCAAGAATCCACGGACAAGGCCCCCAGAGCAGGTCTTGACCCCGGCCTGCTCACCTGCTATCGTCAGGTCAAGGTTCAGCCATGCCAGGCCCTGTAAATATCGTCGTCTACTCAGATTACCTCTGACCCTGGTGCTATGTAGCCGTGGTGCGGCTACAAGACCTGGAGCAAGAGTACAGCCCCCTGGTATCCGTATTGTGGAAGAGCATGCCCCTCAGGCTAGGAGGGGATTCCCCTGCTGTACCCAAACAGCGCATAGTCGAGAGCCGCCAGCGGGCCCGGGCCGAGGAGCCCCGCATTGCCTTCAGCCTGGAACCCCCGAAAGAATACCCCACCTCCAGTGCGCCGGCCCTGCTGGCAGCCAAGTGCGCCCAGCACCAGGGCGGCGACGCCTTTGGCCGCATGCACCTGTCCCTGTTCAAGGCCCTTTTTGAACAGAACCGGAACATCGCCTCACGGAATGTCCTGGCCCAGCTCGCTCAGGAAAGCGGCCTGGATGAGGCCCTCTTCTGGGCCGATATGGACAGCGGCTGGGGCCAGGACGAGGTAATAAAGGAGTTCCGGGAATTCCTGGCCAGCTATTCAGGCTTCGGCATCCCGCTGGCAGTGTTCCCCAACGGCTGGCCTGTGGAGGGGGCGGCCCCCACCGCCTACTACCGGGACGTGATTGAGGCTATCCTGAAAAAACAGCCGGGCACATAGGGCGCACCTTTTCCCGTTGGCCTCTAATCAGGAGTCGGCGAGCTCTCCTCCCCCAGGTGCGGCCACTGCCCACTGGTAGAAGACCTGGAGACGGCCCAGGCCCAGACCCAACTCCCGAGACAGGGCCTGCTGGACCTTCTCCTGGACTTGTGCCGTGTTGCTGGTCAGATCGATACCCAGGGGGACTGATAGCTCGAGGGAGACGTCCAACAGCCGCCCCCTGGGCCGCACGGAGGGCCTTGCCTGGACCACGTCCGGCAGACCCGTCAAGGCCAGCCGCAGGTACTGGCCAATAGCCTCAGGGGTCAGCAGGGCGACGCCGCCGGGCACCCGGGGCAAGGGCACCGCCCGGGCCGACGGCGGTGTATAGGCTACCAGTATGAGCAGCACCGACACCAGCAGGAGGACGGCGAAGACCGCGGCGAACATTAGCCTCATGTAGAGCCCGCTGTTTTGCGCGAGGAAAGAGGCCATGTCCCTGATGAAATCCGCCGCCGCCGGAAAGAAGAAGAGGGCCACCACCAGGGCCACCAGCCAGACCAGGGCGGACAGCCCCGATAACCCAACCGCCAGGGCTTTATTCTGCGACTCCATAACTGCTCCTCAAGTATCTCCTCTAACCTGTGCCCCCCCCAGGACACCAGCCCTATGGCAACGCTCCCGGATGACGGCCACCGGCACCTGGTCCGGCAGCCGAGCTGCCTCAGTGCCGGGCCGCTGCGAGTACGGGAACACGTGGACCCGGGAGAAAGCTATTTCCTGGCACAGGGCCAGGCTTTGCTCAAAATCGTCTTCCCTCTCCCCCGGAAACCCGACCAGCAGGTCGGTGGTAATCCTGGCATCCGGAACACAAGCCCTCAGCCGCCCCACAGCCTGGCGAAAGGAGCGGGCGCTATAGGGCCGGCCCATGCTCCGGAGCACCCGGTCGCTTCCGCTCTGGACTGGCAGGTGAAAATGCCGGACCAGTCGCCCCGATTCCCAGAGAGCGAGAAGGTCCGCCGTGAGGTCTCTGGGCAGGAGAGAGGAGAGACGCAGCCTCGGGACGGAGGTCTCCGCCAGAAGCGTGCGTACCAGACCCGCGAGGTCCCCTGCCCAACCCAGGTCGCGGCCGTAGTGGCCCAGGAGCGTCCCGGTGAGCACCACCTCCTGGTATCCCAGCCCCTCCCGCAGCCTAATATCGCCTGCGATCTCCTCTAGAGGGCGACTCCTGGGGAGCCCCCTGACCCGGGGGATAATGCAGTAACTACAGGCCAGGGAGCAGCCCTCCTGCACTTTGACCTGGGCCTGCCCCCGGCGAGGCCCGGCGACACGTCCAGGCACGTCGTCCGGCGGCAGCAGCTCCCTGAGCTGGGCCACCAGCTCAGCAGAGGGGTCCACAAGCACACCAGCCCCGGCTTGGGCCACCTCTTGGGGACAGCGCCGGGCCAGACAGCCCGCAGCCATCACCACCCCCGACCGGTACCGGCTGGCCTGATAAAGGCGCTGCCGGGACTTCCGGTCGGCCACATGGGTTACGGTACAGGTATTGACTATATAAGCATCGGCACCGGGGCCGAAGTCCACCATCTGGTAGCCAGCCCGGGCCAGGGAAATAGCCCAGGCTTCCGCCTCTGCCTGGTTCAGGCGGCAGCCCAGGGTGGATATAGCTATGGACGCCATGCCCCAGCCTTCTTCTCTACCATCATTGGACTACGGGAGCCGCTGGCATTATAGGAGCTAGGTTTCGGCGCA
>JACPQK010000024.1 GCA_016190535.1 Chloroflexota bacterium
CATGTGGCGCTACCGGGCCTTTCTGCCTGTAGAGAGCGATGAGGTGGTGGACATCAACACAGGCTTTACCCCCCTGGTCCATGCCAGGAACCTGGGTAGGGAGCTGGGCCTCGACCAGCTTTACTTGAAAAACGACTGCGTTAACCCCTCGTACTCTTTCAAGGACCGGGTAGTCTCCGTAGCCGCCTCCAAGGCCCGGGAATTCCAGTTCCAAGTGCTGGCCTGTGCCTCCACCGGCAACCTGGCATGCAGCGTGGCGGCCCATGGGGCCAAAGCTGGAATGAAAGCCTACGTCTTCGTTCCCGCCGACCTGGAGCAGGGCAAGCTGGTGGGAGCGGCCATCTATGGGCCTACCCTGGTTGCCGTGCATGGTAGCTACGATCAGGTGAACCGCCTGTGCTCCGAGCTGGCGGACCGCTACCCGTGGGCCTTTGTCAACATCAACGTCCGCCCCTACTACGCCGAGGGGAGCAAGACCCTGGGCTTCGAGGTTGCCGAGCAACTGGGCTGGAAGGCCCCCGACCACGCCGTGGTGCCGGTGGCCTCGGGCTCCATGTTCACCAAGATCTGGAAGGCCTTTCAGGAGTTCTTCCGTCTGGGGCTGATCGGCCCTGTGGGCACTCATATGCACGTGGCCCAGGCCCAGGGCTGCGGCCCCATCGTGGAAGCCTACGAGGCCCGCCGCATGGACGTCCGCCCGGTGAAACCCCAGACCATTGCCAAGTCCCTGGCCATTGGCAACCCCGCCGACGGCTACTTTGCCCTCAAGACCATAAAGGACTCCAACGGCTCAGGCACAGCCGTCCCTGACCAGGAGATAGTAGAGGGGATGAAGCTGCTGGCCTCCACGGAGGGCATCTTTGCCGAGACGGCCGGCGGGGTGACGGTAGCCGCCCTGCGCCGCTTGGCGGCCTCAGGGAGAATCCGGCGGGGCGAGCTTACTGTCGCCTTCATTACCGGAAACGGCTTGAAGACCCAGGAAGCGGTGGCCAACGTGGTGCAGCCTCTAACCATCCGGCCTACCATTGCCGACTTCGAGGCAGCCCTGGAACTGGCTTCCGCTAAAGGATAGAACGCAGTGCAGGCCCGAGGAGGCAGCTATGGCTAAGCGCAGGGTCAAGTTTACCTTCCCCTCTTCGCTGATCACTGAGCCTGTCATCTATCAGCTCGGTCACAAGTTCTCCATAGTGACTAACATCCGCCGCGCGGACGTCCGCAAAGACCGTGGCTGGGTGGTGCTGGAGCTGGAAGGCGAGGAGACGGAGATTGAGCGCGGGATCTCCTGGGTAAGCGGGCAGGGGGTTAGGGTAGACCCCGTGGCCGGGGATGTGGTGGAGGGATAGCCCTGGACTTTCCTTGGCAGATATCGGACATGAGGGAGTGAACCAATGACAGTCAAAGTGAGGATCCCCGAGCCCCTGAGGCGGGCCACAAAGGGTGAGGGGCTCGTAGAAGTGAAGGCGGGCACCATTGCCCAATGCATCGAGGAGCTGGAGGCCCAGTTCCCTGGGTTGAAGGAGCGCCTGATGGCAGACTCGGGAGAGCTGCGGCACTTCGTGAATGTTTTTGTCAACGGTGAGGATGTGCGCTTCCTTCAGGGGCTGGACACTTCATTGAGCCCTGGCGACGAGGTGAGCATCGTGCCCGCTGTCGCTGGAGGCTAACCCGGACCCCTTTGCCCCCCGTCCTCTCAACAGATCGTTTATCAATACCTCATGCTGAAGCCGGGGGCTTCAGCCGGGGTGTTCCAAAACAACCTCCCCTCGACCGCCTTGCTAGCCCAGTATCTCAGGGCTATACTGGGCCATGAGGTGCCCCTGTAGCTCAGCGGATAGAGCAGCGGTTTCCTAAACCGTTGGTCGGGCGTTCGAGTCGCCCCAGGGGTATTTGGTTTTGCCCTTTTTCGCCCCCCGCTTGTTTACATTTTAGGCGGTGTGTAAACAGCCCGCCCCGCCGTGGCTCCCAGAGGGCGCTTGGCCCCAGGAGCTACCAAATCCAAACCCTTTGGCGTCTGTTTCGCTCGCTATTGCTTATTGCTCCAAGCTCCAGCGGTGATATACTTGGTGCCAAAAGCTATGGCTCGAAAGTTCAGGATTGCCCTGGCCCAGATAAACCCGGCAGTGGGAGATCTCCCCGCCAATGCAGCCAAGATTGCGCAGTACATCGAGCTGGCCAGGGACCAGGGCGCTGACCTGGTGGCCTTCCCTGAGCTAGCCCTCACGGGGTACCCTCCCGAGGACCTGCTGCTTAAGCCCCAGTTCATCCAGGACAACCTCTACTATCTCCGGCAAGTGGCCAGGGTGGTGCGGGGCATCGTGGCCGTGGTGGGCTTTGTGGACTCCCAGGGGGATATCCATAACGCTGCCGCCATACTGCACCAGGGCCAGATAGCGGACGTATACCATAAGCACTACTTGCCCAACTACGGCGTCTTTGATGAGGACCGCTACTTCGCCCGGGGGCAGGGCTTCCCCGTCTGCGTGGTTGGGGGAGTTACCATCGGGGTGAATATCTGCGAGGACATCTGGTACCCGGGCCCGCCCACCAGCATCCAGTGCCAGGCGGGGGCCGAGGTCATCGTCAACATAAACTCCTCCCCCTACCATGCGGGCAAGAGGGGTTTCCGGGAGCGCATGCTGGCTACCCGGGCCACCGACTACGGCGTCATCGTCACCTATACCAACCTGGTGGGCGGCCAGGACGAACTGGTCTTCGATGGGGGCAGCTTTATCTATGACCAGGAAGGGCAACTCGTGGTCCGGGCCAAGCAGTTCGAGGAGGACCTGCTGGTGGCAGACCTGGATGTGGATGCCGTCTTCCGCCACCGCCTCCATGACCCGCGCCGGAGGAAGGAGGCCCAGGCCCTGGCCCCGGGGCTGGCCGGCCGCATTGAGCTATCGAGGGGGACCCCGGCCCAGGATCGGCCTTCCCTGCAGCCCCACCAGGAGGAACCCCTGCCCCGGCTGGCGGAGACCTACACCGCCCTGGTGGTGGGCACCCGGGACTACGTGCGTAAGAATGGCTTCCGGCAGGTGGTCATCGGCCTTTCCGGGGGCGTGGACTCCAGCCTCACCGCCTGTGTCGCGGTGGATGCCCTGGGGAACGAGAACGTGGTGGGAGTTAGCATGCCCTCTCGGTACTCGCCTCTCTCCAGCCGGGAGGATGCCCAGGTGCTGGCCGACAATCTGGGGATAAGGCTGATCACTGTTCCCATCGAGCCGGCCTTCAGGGCTTACCTGGAGATTCTGGGCGAGGTGTTCGCGGGCACCGAGACCAACGTAGCCGAGGAGAACATCCAGGCCCGCATTCGGGGCAACATCCTCATGGCCCTCTCCAACAAGTTCGGCTGGCTGGTGCTTACCACAGGCAACAAGAGCGAATATGCCACCGGCTACTGCACCCTCTACGGGGATATGGCGGGAGGGTTCGCCGTCATCAAGGATGTGCCCAAGACCCTGGTGTACGAGTTGGCCCGCTACCGGAATGGGCTGGGCAATGGGGCGGTGATCCCCGAGAGCGTAATGACCAAGGAGCCCTCCGCGGAGCTGCGCCCTGGCCAGCGGGATGTCGACAGCCTGCCTCCGTACGAGGTGCTAGACCCTATCCTCCATGCCTATGTGGAGGAGGACCGGGGCTACGATGCCCTGCTGGCCCTGGGCTTCGACGAGGAGACAGTGAAGCGGGTGATGCGTCTGGTGGACGGCAGCGAGTACAAGCGGCGCCAGGCCCCTCCGGGGGTCAAGATCACGCCCCGGGCCTTCGGCCGGGACCGCCGCCTTCCCATCGTCAACAAGTACAGAGGCTTCTAGCGCCACTTTCCGGCGCATACCTCCGGGCCTTGAGGTTGTTGAGGAACACCCTGTCCTTCCGAGCAATCGTCCCTGCACCGATGCAATCGGGGCACCACAGCGAAGGAAAATGCCCTTGAAGACTGTCATGGTCGTAGGGGCGGGACTCTGGGCCGTTCGGCTGAGCTCACGATGAAGC
>JACPQK010000018.1 GCA_016190535.1 Chloroflexota bacterium
CTGGTGGCATCCCGCCGGGGATGGAAACCCAAGGGCACCCGGCACGCCGCCTGAACGGCGATGTCCGCGGGTAGACGGGAGTTGAGACCATAGATCCAGGCCGAGGCAGGCAGCCGCGCCCGGGTAATAAAGCTGGCGACCTGACCCAGGGCGTGGGCACCAGAGTCCGTGCGGCTCGCCGCCGAAAGGCGCACAGGCTCTCCGCTCAGTTCGCTCAAGGCTTTCTCCAACTCACCCTGAATAGTGGGGCCGGTAGGTTGGTACTGGAAACCACAGTAGGATGTCCCCTCATAGGCCACCACCAGCGCCCAGCGAGCGATCTCATCGGCCACCGCACCCTCAGGATACCAGCTCCAGCCGGGCCAGGGGCGCGTTATCTCCCCGGCGAAGGCCCAGCTTGATCAACCGGGTATAGCCACCCTGCCGCTGTGTATAGCGAGGGCCCAGCTCAGCGAACAGCTTGTCCACCACACCCTTGTCCAGGACTACCGCCAGGGCCTGGCGCCGGGCATGCAGGGTGTTCTCCTTGGCCAAGGTGATCATCTTCTCTGCCAGACCTCGCGCCGCCTCCGCCTTGGCCACGGTGGTTGTTATCCCTTCGTAGCGCAGAAGGTCCGTGGCCAGGCTGCGGAAGAGGAGCATCTGATGTCCCGTGGGACGGCCCAGCTTCTTCCCTGCCACCTTATGCGCCATCCTCGTCCTCCTCTCCAAGGAGCACCGGAGTCTCCGAGTCACCAGCCTCCGGAGAGGGCTGGGGCTCGGGCTGGGACGGCAGGAGCCCCTGCTCCCGCAGCTTGGCTTCCAGCTCCTCCCAGGACTTCTCCCCGAAGTGACGGATGGACATAAGCTCCTGGGGCGTCTTCTCCAGCACCTGGCCCACCGTGTTGAGCCCCGCCCGCTTGAGGCAGTTCAGAGTCCGCTGAGACAGCCCCAGGGCCTCGATGCTCATCTCGTACTGCTCCGTGGGAATATCCAGGCGTTTTGCCCTCTGCGTCGCGGAAACACCCGGGGGCTGCCCAAGGTGCGCGAAGCGGCTGAGCTGGTCCGACAGTATCTCTCCGCTCTGCCTGACAGCATCGGAGGGGGTAATGGCACCGTCCGTCCATACCTCCAGTACCAGGCGCTCATAGCCGGTGGCCTCACCCACACGGATCCGGTCCACCGTGAAATTGACCTGGCGCACTGGCGAGAACAGGGCATCTACAGGGATCATCCCTATGGGATGGTCACTCTCGGGGTTGGCAGGGACATACCCCTTGCCTCTTTCCACCTCAAACTCCACATTCAGCCGAGCCTCGGAGGAATCCAGAGAGGCCAGGTGCAGGTCCGGATTGACCACCTCGTAGTCAGCACTGGCATCGATGTCCCCCACCTTCACCTCCCGCTGTCCGGAGAGGTTCAGAAAGAGCCGCCCAGGGCGGCCAGACAGGGCGCGCAGGCGGATCTCCTTGACGTTGAGCAGGAACTCGGTAACGTCCTCCTTCATATGAGGTAGAGAGCCAAACTCGTGAAGCACACCCTCTATCTTCACGCGAGTCACCGCAGCTCCAGGCAAAGCGCTGAGCAACGTCCTCCTCAGGGCGTTGCCCAGAGTGGTGCCGAAGCCAGGCTCCAGGGGTTCGGCGACAAACCGGCCATAGGTATCGCTCCCCCCTTCCCCTTCCTCAACGGTTGGTATTGCAATCTCAGCCGCGTTCAAATTCGTCACCCCGATTAGCGGGAATAGAAGCCCACGATGGCCCGCTCATCTATCTTGTATTCTACCTCCGCCCTGACCGGCAACCGCAACACCCTTCCGGTAAGGGTCTGCGGGTCCAGGCTCAGCCAGGGAGCCGCGACCTTGCTCTGTATCTCCCGAGCAAGCTGGCGGTAATAGTCCAACTTGGTGCTGCCCTCCCTCCAACTGACCGTGTCACCCACGTCCAGGATAATGGAGGGCGTCTTTGCCGGCCGCCCCTTCACCAGGAAATGGCCGTGGTTCACCAGTTGCCTGGCCTGGGGGCGGGAGCCAGCAAAACCCAGCCGAAAAACCACGTTGTCCAAGCGTCGCTCAAAGATCTGCAGCAGCACCTCCCCCGTTACCCCCGGGCTAGTCAGGGCCATGTCAAAGTAGCGCTTGAGCTGACGCTCCAGGATGCCATAGACGTACTTGGCCTTCTGCTTTTCATGGAGCTGGAGCCCCCAGTCGGACACCCGACGCCTAAAGGACCGCACCTGCCCTGGAGGGTTGGGCCGGCGGGTGAGGGTGCAGTTGGTCAAGCACTTGTCATTCTTCAGAAAATACTTTTCTGAGTAGCGGCGGCAGATGCGACAAACAGGTCCCCGGTAGCGAGCCATATGCCTGCCCTACACCCGGCGCCGCTTAGGAGGGCGACACCCGTTGTGAGGGATGGGAGTCACATCCCGGATGCTGGTTATGTTCAACCCCGCCGCCTGAAGGGAGCGCAAGGCCGCCTCCCGACCACTGCCCGGCCCCTTGACAAACACATCCACCTGCTGCAGGCCGAATTCCCTGGCCCGCCGCGCCACCCCCTCCGCGGCTAGCTGCGCAGCATAAGGAGTGCCCTTCCGGGAGCCCTTGAAACCGGACTGTCCGGCGCTAGACCAGGCGAGGACATTCCCCTGGGAGTCCGTAAGCGTAATTATGGTGTTGTTAAAGGTGGACTGAATGTAGGCCCGGCCAATAGGCACATGCCTTCTCTCTCTGCGGCGCGCCCTGGGCGTCCTTCGGCTTGCCATATGCTATCCCCCTAGCTACTTACTTCTTGGCGGTGGCGCGGCGCCTGCCGGCCACGGTCTTCCTGGGTCCCCGCTTGGTGCGGGCGTTAGTCCGAGTCCGCTGGCCATGCGCCGGCAGACCCGCCCGGTGTCGCAGACCCCTGTAGCTACCGATCTCGATGAGCCGCTTGATGTTCATGCTCACCTGACGCCGTAGCTCACCCTCCACGAGGATACCGGACTTGTCTATGGCATCGCGCAGCAGGGACACCTGCTCCTCCGTAAGGTCCTTCACCCGGATGCCGGGGTCAATCCCCGTCTGCTCCAGGAAACGCCGGCTACCCCGAGGGCCCACGCCATAGATGTAGGCCAGCCCCACCTCTATCCTCTTCTCTCTGGGCAGGTCTACTCCAGCGATACGTGCCATAGCTCCTCCTTCACCCCTGACGCTGCTTGTGCCTGGGGTTGGGACAGATCACCCGTACCACCCCTTCGCGCCGGATAATCTTGCACTTATCGCAGCGCACCTTTACTGAAGCACGGACTTTCATAACAACTCTTCCTGCCTAAAGCCTGTATGTAATTCGCCCCCGGGTAAGATCGTACGGCGAGAGCTCCACCAGCACCCGGTCCCCCGGCAGGATACGGATAAAGTGCATCCTCATCTTACCAGAGACGTGCGCCAACACCTGGTGGCCGTTGGCCAGCTCCACCTGGAACATGGCATTGGGCAGGGTCTTGATAACCGTGCCTTCAACCTCTATGGCCTCTTTCTTGGGCATAACAGACAACGACAGACCCTTACAGGGCGGTCAGTAACTCCGCCCTTCCATTGGTTACCACGATGGTGTGCTCAAAATGGGCAGAGAGGCTGCCGTCCATAGTATATACTGTCCAGCCATTTTCCCCCACCCTGGTACGCCAGTCCCCCACATTGACCATAGGCTCCAGGGCCAGAGCCATCCCCGGCCTCAGCACAGGGCCTCTACCCGGGAGGCCATAGTTGGGCACCTGCGGCTCTTCATGCATCTCCCGGCCAATACCATGGCCCACATACTCCCGGACCACATGGAACCCCTGGGCCTCCACGTAGCTCTGAATAGCGGCAGATACATCACCCACCCTTGCCCCAGCCTTGGCGGCAGAGATGCCCGCGTGGAGGGCACCCTCAGTAGCCTCCATGAGCTGCCTCACCTCCGGGGAAACAGCACCTACCCCCACACTCAGAGCCGCATCGGCCTGGAAGCCTTTATAGATGGCACCCAGGTCCAGGGAGACCAGGTCACCCTCCCTGAGCACCCGGTCCCCCGGTATGCCATGGACCACCTCATCGTTCACGGAGACACAGAGGGTCGCCGGATACCCCCGGTAGCCCTCAAAAGAGGGGATGCCCCCCCTGGAGCGGATCTCCCTGCGGGCTATGGCATCCAGTTCCCCGGTAGCCATGCCCGGACGCAGGGCCTGGGCCAGACCCTGCAACACCTCCGCCACGATGCGCCCCGCCTGGCGCATCAGGGCCAGTTCCCGCTCCGACTTGACGACGATTCCCCGCCCCCCACCCGTCTCTGGATTGACCTGAGAAAGCACGTCCCGGCTCACCGCCTCGATAGGCTGGTTGCCATTCACCTCCACCAGTTTCCCCGCCTCCTTATAGTAGCCTATGAGGGGGGCCGTCTGGGAGAGATAGACCTGGAGCCGCTTCCTCACCGTCTCGGGGACATCGTCGGGCCGCTGGAATAGCTCCCCGCCGCACTTGTCACATATCCCGGAACGGCTGGGGGGTGAGGACACCTCATGATAGGGCTGCTGGCAGTTGCGACATAAATAACGACCGCCCAGTCGCCGCACTAGCTCCTCTTCCGGCACTTTAACATATACCACCATATTCAGAGCGCAGCCCTGCGCCGATAGCACCTGGTCCAGGGCCTTGGCCTGCTCCAGGGTGCGGGGGAAACCATCCAGGACGAAGCCCCGCCGGGCATCCCCCGCCGCCAGGCGTTCCCCCACCATGCGAATGGTCACCTCATCGGGCACAAGCTGGCCTCGCTCCATATAGGACTTGGCCAGCAGGCCCAACTCCGTGCCCCGACTCTGATGCTCCCGGAAGAGGTCTCCCGAGGCAATATGGGGCACCCCCAGCACCCGCGCCATGGCCTGCGCCTGGGTACCCTTGCCCGCCCCCGGGGGACCAAGCAACACAAGATAACGCATGCTAGCGCATGAACCCTTCGTACTGACGAAGCATGAGCTGGGCCTCTAGCTGTCGCATGGTGTCCAGCACAACCCCCACCACAATGAGGAGGGCGGTGCTGGACAAAGTAAGCGCCTGGACGTTGGTGGCCTTTTGGGCAAAGAAGGGCAGAATGGCTACCCCCCCCAGGAAAAGGGCGCCACCCCAGGTGATACGATGGATCACCCGGTTGAGGTACTCGGCGGTGGGCTTCCCCGGCCGGATACCCGGGACAAAGCCGCCGCTCTTCTGGAGATTGTCCGGGATATTCTGCTGCTGGAAGATGACCATGGTGTAGAAGAAGGCAAAGAGGACCACCAGGAAAAAGTAGAGGGACCAGTAGAACCAGCTTTCCAGGCTGAACAGGTCGCGCAGGAGGCGCGAGGTGTTGGCAATAAAGGACACGTCCGAGGTGACGAACCAGCTAGACACCGTGCCGGGAAGGATCATGATGGAAAGGGCGAAGATGATGGGGATCATCCCCGCGGTGTTCACCCGCAAGGGAAGATAGGTGGACCCCGAGGAGCGGTACATGCGGCCACCCCGGAACTGGCTGCGGGCATATTGCACAGGTATACGCCGCTCGGCTATGGTGAAGATAACGATTACCGCCACAGTCAGTAGGCCGAGGACCCCGAAAACCAGCAGCCCCCCGGGGTTTATTGCCGCCACGAAAGACTGCCCTACCATCTGGGGAAGCGTGGCCACGATGCCCGAAAAGATGATTATGGAGACACCATTGCCGATGCCCCTCTCGGTTATCAGCTCACCCAGCC
>JACPQK010000020.1 GCA_016190535.1 Chloroflexota bacterium
AAAAGGGGTCCTAGTCTTCGGTGAACTGGTGGGGGGGCAGGTGTCCCCGCTCACTACCGAGCTCCTGGGCGCTGGGCGCTCCCTGGCCGATGACCTGGGAGAGGACTTGGCGGCGGTATTCCTGGGCCATTCCCTAGTCCCCGGTATATTGGGGCAGGCCTTGGCCTGGGGCGCAGACAGAGTCCACGGGGTGGAGCATGCTGCGCTGGAGAACTCTCAGCTCGAGCCTTTGGTGGCCGCCATGGAGCAGGTGTGCCGCCAGCTTCAGCCCAGCATCCTCCTCGTGGGGCAGAACGACACCGGCCGGAGCCTGGCGCCTCTGCTGGCCTTCCGCCTGGGGACGGGCCTGGCCATGGACTGTGTGGAACTGGCCATCGAAAAAGACTCCAGGCTGCTGCTAGCCTCACGTCCGGTATATGGCGGCAACGCGCGGGCAGTCTATCGCTGCGCCAAGCCCCGACCCCAGATGGCTACAGTCCGGTCCAAGGCTATGACTCCCCTGGCCAGGGACGACAGCCGCCGGGGAGAGGTGTTATCCCTGACTGTCAAGCTGGAGCCTTCTGTTGTCCGGGTGCGGGTTGTCCAGCGGGTCAAGGAAGAAGCTGCTGGCATCCGCCTGGAGGAGGCGGAGGCGGTAGTAGCCGGAGGCCGGGGGATAGGTGGCCCTGAGGGGTTCAAGCAGCTAGAGGGGCTGGCCCAACTCCTGAAGGGCGCCGTGGGGGCTACCCGGGCGGCCTGCGATGCCAACTGGGTGCCCTCTACCATCCAGATAGGGCTCACCGGGAAGATCGTCTCCCCCAGCCTCTACATCGCCGTGGGCCTCTCGGGCTCCAGCCAGCATATGGCGGGCTGCTCAGGAGCCAAGACCATAGTGGCCATCAACAAAGATCCGGAGGCCGGTATCTTCAAGGAGGCCCGCTTCGGCGTAGTGGGTGACTACAAGCAGGTGCTGCCAGCCTTTATGGAGAAGGTCAAAGAGCTCAAGGCCTGACGGGGGCAGTGGAGTCAGTAGGTCCAGACACAGAGTGGATAGCGAATTCGGGCCCGACGTTAACGAGGCCGTCCAGGGCATCCTGACGGCTGAGGTGATCTGTATCCTCTTTCCTCTGGTTGCCCGTACCCTGGTAGTGGACCTGCGGCATGACCAGCAGGAGGGGCCTCTAGTCCAGCTCATGGCCCCCGCCAGTTCCCTGGAGGAACGCTTGAAGATACTGCGCCGGTTGCGCCCTCGTTTCCCGGAACCCAAGAGGATAGCTGCCTTCCCCTGGCAGGGCTATGTGCGCGGCCTCGTCCGAGTAGGTCTGTGGGACAAGCTGCTGGAGCGTCTGGTAAATTCGGCCCAACCCGCAGCGGTGGAGGCCTGCGCCTCCGCCCTCCAGCAGTTGCAGGAGCTGGAGCGTCAGGAAGCGGTGGGAGCCATCACGGGGGAAAGGTACCGCTCCCTCTGGCAACGCCCGAAATAGACAGGGGACATTCAGTCCGCACTGACCCCTTATGCAACCCCCTTCTCTCCACCCAAGAATAGAGATGCGGTATGGCCTACTTGGGCCATCGCCATCGCTTCTGCTCGAGGTGGCTTCTACCTAGGTATGACGGGAAGGTCCACACGCGATGCGAGGCCAGGTTGATGGAATATCGTCTGAAGCGCAGGGATCCCCTCGGCGTCCTCGCCCAGGGGGTTGCCGGTATTCATATTGCGGTCGAATACGGGGAAATTGCTGCTGGCGATGTCAATACGTATCCGGTGCCCTCTTCGGAACAGGTTGCCCGTCGCCCCCATATCGATGACGTACTCATTTACATCGCCAGGGTTAACCAGCTCGGGATGAGTTAAGGACTCGCGGTAGCGGGCCCGGATCATTCCCTGGGTCAGGTTGTAGGCCGAGCCGTCAGGATACACATCAACCAGCTTGGCCGAGAAATCCGTGTCCCTGACGGAGGTGGCCGCGAACAGGTGAAGCCGGATAGGCCCAACGACCTCGACCTCCTTGTCCAGCTCCGGCGTGGTGTAACATAACACATCACCACGCCGTTCAATGAGGGACTGGTCCGCCGGCCCAGGCACGCTCACCCGGAAATGGGGGGCGTGGACACCGCCCCTGGTGGGTACAGGGAAATGGGGATTATATACGAAGATGTCCGGAGGCTCAGCACCGGGTTCCTGGCGGCTCAGCAGGCCATCGCCGCTAGACGTATTGGCACGGCCCCCGCTGTGAAGGAAGAAGCGCTGCCACTGGACCTGAGGCAAGGGCCACTCCTCGGCATCGTGCCAGGTATTCCTGCCCATGACAAAATATTGAACGCGGGGCAGCTTAACCTCCATTCCTCTGAGGTGCTTGTTAAAGAACTGAATATGCTTTTCGGCAATAAGGGCTGCCTGGCCCGAGGCCACAGGGCCAAAGTGCAGTTCGCCTGCTACCTGCGTGAGGTTCACATGGGTCCAGGGGCCGAAGATCAGGTATTGCTCCGCACGGGCACGCTCTGAGGCTGCCTTTTGCCTCATACAGAGATAGGTCTCCAGGTCCTCACTGGCAAACAGGTCGTACCAGCTCCCGGTATGCAAGCAGGGCACCGAGACTTTCTCACAATGCCACCTGCTGAGGACGAGCTTGTCATTCAAACGGCCACGCACAATGCCCATCAGCTCGGGGAAGTTGAAATAGGGGATACTCTTGAGGGGCAGGTAGTTGTAGGCCTCCTCAGGGTCGAAGGCGGCTCTTTGCAGCATCCTTCGCATCTCGGAGACGTCTTTGCCTTGCTTTTCCAGCCTTCTTGCCATATCGAAGCCAGCGTTAGTCAAGATCATAATGGTCCGGGCCAGGTGTATGTTGCCACAGGGCTCGAGGCCCCCAATGGGCTTGCCCGGGTACTGCTGGGGAGCTATCGCCTTGAGGTGGGGAGGGTTCTCCATGGCAGCCAGCCATATGGTCATTCCGGCGGCGGAGGCACCCTGCATACCCACGTTGCCATCGCACCAGGGCTCGGCGGCTATGTGCTCGATGGTGTCGTAGCCATCCACGCTATCTAAGGCCCCGTCGTCCGCATACTCACCTTCTGAGGTGCCCCTTCCCCTGACGTCTTGGAGCACCACGGCATATCCAGCGAAGACCGCCTCGAGCAAGGGAAAGAACTCGAAGCGAGTTGCCCCTAGCTTGCCGTGCGGCGTGCGACTCACCACAGCCGGGTGCTTCTCATTGTCATCCGGCCGGTAAACGTCGGCGCGGAGGACCACGCCGTCCCTCATTCTTATGGGGACATCCCTGTCTACTCGAACCGAGCTTCCCATCGCTGCCTCCTTCCAGCTCAGGACTGGCCAATGGCATCCCTCACCCTTATGCCCAGTCCCGGACTTGAGTCTCCTCCCCAGACCGGCAAGCTTTGCCCGGTACTCCGCATTGCCTCCACACAGCCCCGCGTGTCGTCGTTGTTGTCGCCGCCCCACGTCCGGATGTGCGCCCGAATACCAGATGATTCAGCGTGGCGCTGATGGCAGCCTGTCCTTGTCCACAATCCGAAGGAATTGCCTCGTGCCCACCCTTATGACCGCGCCATCCTTGGCAGGCCAAATTGGGCTGGTAACCTTTTCACCACCAACCTCCTCCACCGCACCTGCTCGGATAAGACGCAGAGCATCACTTCTGCTTGGTCTAAGTCCTGCATCAGCAATGATTCGAGCTAGATCCAGAGTCCAGGGACCTACCATCCTCTGTTCAGGCAGATAGCCGGTAACCTGCATGCTGCCATATTTCCCCGGCGAGCTGAAAGAAACTGCGAACTCAGCGATCTCCGGAGGTACCTCCCGTAGCTGAAAAACTTTGTGGAAGTGCTCCTCCGCCGCCTGAGCGGCCTCGGCCCCGTGGAACTGGGCTATGATCTCCCGGGCCAGCCGCTGCTTGAGCACCATGGGGTTTACAGACTGGGCTGCCCTCCCTTCGACAGGCTCAGGACGGAGCTGCTGTCGCATCCCCGCCAGCTCGCCCTCAGGCAGGTCGGTGAGCAGCTCATAGTAGTCCAGCATCAGGCTGTCGGGGATGGACATTACCTTGCCGTACATCTCCCGGGGCGGGTCGGTGATGCCGATGTAGTTGCCCAGGCTCTTGCTCATCTTCTGGACGCCGTCGGTGCCTACCAGCAGGGGGACCAGGAGCACCTGCTGGGGGGTCTGCCCCATCATGGCCTGGAGCTCCCGGCCCAGGAGGCAGTTGAACTTCTGGTCTATGCCGCCGAACTCCACATCCGCCCGCACCACCACGGAGTCGTAGGCCTGGAGCAGGGGATAGAGGAGCTCGGTGATGGCGATGGGCCTGCCCGCCTCGTAGCGCCTGGCAAAGTCCTCCCTCTGGAGGATTTGGGCTACGGTGAACTTGCTGGTGAGGGAGATGACCTTGTCCAGGCCGAAGCGGTGTCCTGAGCCTGTCGAAGGATCCCCGTACCACTCGCTCTGCCAGTGGAGCTCGGTAAGCTCCGGGTCCACCACCTTGAAGAACTGCTCCAGGTAGGTCTGGGCATTGGCCTTGACCTCCTCGGCAGTAAGCATGGGGCGGGTGACGGAGGCGCCGCTGGGGTCTCCGATCTGGGCCGTCCAGTCCCCCACGATGAGGACTACCTGATGGCCCAGCTTCTGGAACTGGGCCAGCTTGCGCAGGCCGACCACGTGGCCCAGGTGGATATCGGGGCGGGAGGGGTCGAACCCTTGCTTGAGACGCAGGTTCTTGCCCGAGGCCAGGAGCTGCGAGAGTTCCTCTGCCACTATGATCTCGGCGACGCCCCGGCGCAGGAGAGAATCCAGCTCAGACGATACAGCCATATGGCCTACTTGCTATGGGCACGCCGGGCGGTCTCCACATCCCGGGCTATCTGCTCCTTGAGAGCCTCGACGCCCGGGAACTTCATGTCCCCCCGGATGTGTTCCACCAGCTCTACCTGGAGCTCCCGGCCGTAGAGCTGCCCCCCGGCGAAGTCCAGGATGTAGGTCTCCAGGACCCGCTGGCCTGGCCCGAAAGTGGGCCGGGGCCCGATGTAGGATACCGCCGGCAGGGCCTGGCCTCCCAGGACAGCCCGGGCCACGTAAACACCGTCGGCCGGCAGGCTCCGGTGCTCGTTCACGGGCAGGTTGGCCGTGGGAAAGCCCAGGCGTTGTCCCCGTCTCTCACCAACTACCACGGTACCCCGCAGGGAGAAGGGGCGGCCCAGAAAACGGGCGGCCCGTACCACATCCCCCTGGGCCAGGGCGCGGCGAATGGCGGTGCTGCTCACTACCTCGTCCCCCAGCACAAAGGGAGGCACCACAGCCACCCGAAAGCCCATCTCCTGCCCCAGGTCTTGCAGCACAGGGATGCTGCCCTCCCGGTTACGGCCCAGGGCAAAATCAGGACCCACCACCAGACAGCACATACGGAGGTGGCGACAAAGCATGTCGCAGAACTGGCGGGCCGTAAGCTGGGACAGCTCCTGGTCAAAGGGCAATACCACCACTAGAGAGATGCCCTGGGCCCGGATCAAGGCCTCCCTCTCCTCCAGGCTGGTCAGGGTAAGCAGGCCACTATTCGAGGAGAGCACCCGGCTGGGGTGGCGATCGAAGGTTACCACGCCGGGGAGAAGGCCATCCCTGGCAGCCACGGCTTTCACCTGGGCAAACAGGTGCTGGTGGCCAAGGTGGACACCATCGAAGACCCCAATGGTAAGACAGGTATCAAGGCCAGGGGGAAACTTAGCGATTTCCTCAGCGGCTTTCATCAGCAGTCTGACTCCAAGTGACGATTCCTGCGGTTAGGGCTAACGCCCTTCGAGCCTAGCATACCCCTCCTAGGGCGTCAAGGCAGTGTACTCGTCCATAATCCGTGGATTCCTAACCCACGGCTGAAGCCGTGGGCATGGTAATCTCGAAGCTAAGCCCCAGGCTTCAGCCTGGGGTATCAAGTACAACCCGCGAGGTGATTTTTGGGCCCCCATTTGTGCTCAACCTGGCATGTAGCAAGAATCCACGGATTATGGCCCTTACAGTAGATCAGCGCTGGTTCAGACTTCAGCGCCCGCTCCCGGGTTGTCGTTGTGGACATTCTATGGAGTGATGAATCCCCCAAGCCTAACGGCCAGAAACCTGGCAGACTTTTCAAGCTAAGAAGCCACATCGCGCATAAAGGGAAAATCG
>JACPQK010000022.1 GCA_016190535.1 Chloroflexota bacterium
CATGGAGGCAGAGGGCGGCCACGACGACGGCGACATGCACTAGCCGCAACAACAGGTAACAGCCACGGCCCCGGGTCAAAGAGCTTGACCCGGGGTCGTTTTTTCTCTGCCAGCGGAGCTATGGTATGATAAGAAGCTCAGCAAGAATGCCATGAACCTCAACCGACTTCTGGCGCTGACCATCCTCGTACCCTCGGCCTTCGTGGCAGGGATCATCGTGCTGAGCTACTTCCCTCACCAGGCCGGCCTCCTTGACCACTCGCAGGAACACCTGCTGCTGGCGCTGGTCATGGTGGCCGGGATCATCCCCTTCTCCCTCTTCGTCTTTCGGGTGTTCCGGCGCATAGAGCGACACATCGTAGAGCAGAACCAGCGCCTGGCCCAGCGTACCCGGGAGATGGAGGCCCTGCTCCAGGTGGGCCGGGCCGCCGAGGAGTCCCTGGAGCTGGACCGGGTGCTCCCCCACGCCCTGGAAGCGGTGGTAGGCTCTACCTCCGCCGAGGAGGCGGAGGTCTGGCTGATGGCCGAACGGGATGGCAGCCTGGAGCTGCGCCACCACCAGGGGCAATTCCGAGAGGCCTTCCTGGAGATCAGCCGCTTCCGGCTGGGGGAGGGTTTGCCCGGGCTGGTGGCCCAGACGGGGGAGCCTGTGCTCATCCATAACGCACACCAGGACCCTCGCTTCCTGCGGCAGAAGGTGAAGGCCCTGGGCTTCCACACCTTCTGCGCCCTCCCCCTGCGCCGGGCAGGCCGCGTAGTCGGTGTGCTGGCCGTAGCCGCCCGAGACCCCAAGGCCTTCGCCACCCAGGACGAGGTGCGCCTGCTAGAGCTCATGGCCGAGCACATCGCTGTCGCGGTGGAGAACGCCACCCTGCACGAGCAGGTAAGGACCCTGGCCATCCTTACCGAGCGGGAGCGCATCGCCCGGGAGATGCACGACGGGCTGGCCCAGGTACTGGGCTATGTGAACACCAAGGCCCAGGCGGTCAAGGAGCTCCTCCAGGCGGGCCAGATGGAGGCCGCTACCCAACACCTGGAGCAACTGGATGCTTCAGCCCGGGAGACCTACGCCGATGTGCGGGAGGCCATCCTGGCCCTGCGCAGCGATACCCGCGACCGCCCCCTGGTGGACAGCCTGCGGGAGTACGTCCAGCGCTTCGGCGACCTCTCCGGTGTCCCCACGGCCCTGGTGGTAGAGGGAGAGCCCACCCCCTTCCCCCCCGAAATCGAGGTCCAACTACTACGCATTGTCCAAGAGGCCCTGACCAACGTGCGCAAGCATGCCCGGGCCCGCCGGGCTGACATCGCCTTCTCCTTCCAGGACGGCAATTGCCGCCTGGTCGTGGCCGATGACGGCCACGGGTTCGACCCCTCCCACTTGACCAGGGGGCCCTGGCCCCACCTGGGCCTCCAGTCCATGCGGGAGAGGGCAGCCGCCATCGGCGCCACCTTCACCCTGGACACCGGACCGGGCCGGGGCACCCGGGTGGTCCTCGACATACCCTTTAGCACAGGAAGGAAACGGCCGTGAGGGTACTCCTTGTAGACGATTACGCCCTCTTCCGGGACGGCGTGGCCAGCCTGCTGGCTACCCGGGGCTACCAGGTCGTGGGGCAGGCCAGCGATGGTGCCGAGGCCCTGGTCAAGGCCAGGGAACTGAAGCCCGATCTGGTGCTCATGGACATCCGGATGCCCCGGGTGGGTGGGCTAGAGGCCACCCGGCTCATCAAGGCGGTGTTGCCAGAGGTCAAGGTGGTCATGCTCACCGTCTCCGACGATGAGGCGGACCTTTTTGAGGCCATCAAGAGCGGCGCCCAGGGTTACCTGCTCAAGGACATGAAGGCTGAGGCCTTCTTTGACCTCCTGGCGGCGGTGGAACGGGGCGAGGCCGGGGTCTCTCCCCGCATGGCGGCCTATATGCTGGAGGAGTTCACCCGCCTTTCCTCCGGCAGGAAGGCTGGGGAGAGCGCCACCGGGCTGAGTGAGCGGGAGGGGGAGGTACTGCGCTTGGTGGCCCAGGGCCGCACCAACAAAGAGGTGGCAGCCGCCCTCTACATCAGTGAGAACACCGTCAAGTACCACCTGCGCAACATCCTGGACAAGCTGCACCTGGAGAACCGTGCCCAGGTGGTAGCCTATGCCGCCCGCCGGGGCCTGGCCAACTATGAGACCAAGCCGTAGCTTGTACCCCCGGTGCATCAAGCTGTAGAGTCCATCCGGGTGGGCAAGCGGAGCGCCCTACGGGTCATCCTTCGCCAGGCTTCCCAGGCCACCCGTCTCTAGACAATCACCCGCTGCCGTGCCTACAATGACGTGGCATGAGCATCTCGCGCCTCCTCTACTCCCTTCAGGAACGGGACCTGACCCTGGACTTCCGGCGGGAGGCACTCAGGGAGACGGAGCTACGCCTGGCCGACGAGAGCGCCTTGCTCCAGGCCCAGCAGGAGCTAGAGGACTCCCGGGGTCGGTTGTCTCGCCTGGAGCGAGACCTCAGAGAGGCCGAGGGGGGTGCCGAAGACCTGCGGAGCAAGGTCCTGGCCCTGGAGGACAAGCTCTACAGCGGCAAGGTAGGCAACCCCAAGGAGCTCTTGGCCCTCCAAGAGGAGACCCGCAACATCAAGTCCCTGCTGCGTAAACAGGAGGACCGTGCCCTGGAGCTCATGCTCCAGGTGGACGCTGCCCGGGAGAGCGTTGCCCAGCTCCGGGGCACCTTTCAAGACGTGACGCAGAAACGGCAGATCGAGCGAGAAGACCTAATGGCACAGAGGGCGGCCCTGGAAGAGGAGATAGCGGCCCTGGAAGCCGAACGGCGGTCTCTGATAGCGGGGGTGGAGGCACGGGACATGGATCTCTATAGCCGACTGAGGACCTCCAGACAGGGAAAGGCAGTGGCCAAGGTGGAGGGGGGCATGTGTCAGGGCTGCCGGATCTCCCTTCCTACCCACTTCTGGCAACAGGCCCGCATGGGGAGCCAGCTTGTCCAGTGCACCAGTTGCAGCCGGATACTGTATGTCAGCTAACACCCCAACCCGGCTCCAGTCAGCACCCTTAAGGTCCACAGTCTAGCTAGAGTTGGAAAGGAGACCCCATGATAGAGCGGTTCTTTGGGCTCAATATTGCGGTCAAGGACCTGGATGAAGCGGTGAGACGCTACTCGGCCGTATTTGGGCCGGCGACACCCATGGACCCCCGTCAGTTCGCCTTCCCCGGCCTCAAAGGCGCTACCATAAAGATTGGAGACGTAGATATCAACCTCATTGCCTCGGACCAGCCCGGCACCGCCATCGCCGATTTTGTAGAGAAGCGGGGAGAGGGGGTATTCCTGGTCTCGGCCCAGGTGGATGACGCCGCCGAGACCATCCAACAGCTCAAGACCCAGGGCGTCCGATTTACCACCGAGGAGCCCCTAGTCTACGGCGTGAACAAGGAAGGCCGGGTGGCCTTCTCCCACCCCCGCTCCCTGAACGGGGTAGTGTGGGAGTTCATCCAGCCCAAGGCATAGACTGTATTAAGGTGGGGCCGTTTAGCAACACCCCATGCTTATGGTCATAAACAAATTATGTTGACGTTTTGCGAACACCCCTTCCCTTCGATGAACTCAGGACATCCCTTATGCTTAAGAGGGGGACTGGTCTCAGCCCAGACCCACGAGGGACTGCGC
>JACPQK010000008.1 GCA_016190535.1 Chloroflexota bacterium
AGCATGGGAGGCCCCCCAGGGCATGGTCCAGCCCGATGGTACGGCCGGGGGAGCGGCCAGTACCCCGAGTTGCCCCCTTCCAGATGGTAATGCTAAACTAGGGCTATGGTCCCTTTCAGTCCGAAGTTTTTGTCGGGCGTTTCCTAGCAGGCTGTTGAAAAAGGGGGGTCCAGAGGGGATCCGCACCTCTGCCGGGAGTCTGAGGGTGTCCCTCAGATACAAATTATTCCCCCTTCCTGCCAGGAAGGGGGACAGGGGGATGGTCGAGGGGGTTTTTCATCACCCTGTTAGGAACACCCCATCCTTCCAGGGAAGGAAGCCTCCGGCTTCAGCCGGCGAGTAATAGTAAACGACGTCTCTACAGCGGGCCTGCTAGCCAGGGCCTTATCCCTTATAATTTAGGAGATGCAGACGACTCTGGAGCGTGATGTTGCCCTGCTGAGACAGAGCCTGGGCCCTCTGCCGGAGCCGGTGGCCCGCCCCCCTTTTATCGTGGTCTCCGGCCTGCCCGGCAGCGGCAAGTCCACCTTCAGCCGCCAGCTAGCCCAGCGCCTGCCCCTGGCCATCGTGGAGAGCGACGCCCTGCGGCAGGTAATCTTCCCCCACCCTGCCCATAGCCAGGAAGAGAGCAACCTCCTCTTTGCCGCCATCCGTCGCCTGGTGGAGCGGCTCCTCTCTGAGGGTATCCCTACCCTTCTGGATGCCACAAACCTTCAGGAACGCCACCGGGAGTACCTCTACCACATCGCCTACCACCTGGGAGTCCAGCTTATCCTGGTCTGGGTGGAGGCTCCGGAGTCCGTGGTCCGGGAGCGGCTGCAAAGGAGAGAAGAGGGGGAAGACCCCCAGGACCACTCCAGAGCCACCTACAGCGTGTATAGCAGGATGATCCCCTCAGCGCAGAAGATCGCCCGGCCCCACTTCACCGTGAACACCTCCTGCGACATCACACCGGTGGTGGAGAAGATCGTGCGGGCAGTCCATCGCAACTCGTGAACATATCGAGAAAGGGCAGGCCAATACTATGACCTACGCGGGTAAACTACTTCATGTTGACCTGGGCCAGAAACGGTGCTGGACCGAGGAGCCCCACGCCAACTTCTACCGCACCTATTTGGGCGGCCGGGGCCTCATCGGGTACTATTTGCTCCGAGAGCTTCCTCGCGCTGCCGATCCCCTGGGCTCCGACAATGTCATCGTCTTTGCTACCGGCGTGCTGACGGGAGTGCCTGTAGGTGGCTGCGGCCGCAACAGCGTGGGCGCCAAATCACCTCTAACGGGCGCCTTTGGCACTGCGGAAGCAGGCGGCTACTGGGGAGCCGAGCTGAAACGGGCCGGCTACGATGCCATTATCATCCACGGGCAGTCCCCGTCCCCCGTCTACCTCTGGGTCCATGACGGGCAGGTGGAGGTCCGGGATGCTCGCCATCTCTGGGGGCTGAGCGTAGCCGAATGTCAGGACGGCATACATCAGGAACTGGGGGACCGCTCCATCCGCACTGCGCAAATAGGCCCTGCCGGGGAGAACAGGGTGCGCTACGCCTGCGTGATCAATGACCTGCACCACGCCGCAGGCCGCACCGGGATGGGCGCTGTCATGGGGTCCAAGAACCTCAAGGCTATCGCCGTGCGCGGCCACACGCCCGTGGAGCTGGCCGACCCGGCGGCGGTGGCCGAGATGGGACGCTGGCTGCGGGATAACGTAGACAGCCTGGCCTACTCCTTCAAGGACCTGGGCACTGCGGGGGCGGTTACCAGCCTGGACCGCCAGGGCGGGCTCCCCACCCACAACTTCCGCCAGGGCCAGTTCGATGGGGCGGCGGCCATCTCCGGCCGTGCCCTGAAGGAGAGCATCCTGGTGGGGAGAGCAAGCTGTTTCGCCTGTCCCGTGCGCTGCAAGCGGGTAGTCCAGGCCCAGGAACCCTACCCCATAGACCCACGCTACGGCGGGCCCGAGTACGAGACCCTGGCCGCCCTGGGCTCCCTGTGTGGGGTGAGCGACCTGGCGGCCGTAGTCAAGGCCGCTGAGCTCTGCAATGCCTACGGCCTGGACACCATAAGCACCGGGGCCACCATTGCCTTTGCCATGGAGGCCTTCGAACGGGGCCTGCTCACCCGGGAGGACAGCGATGGCCTGGAGCTGCGCTTTGGCAACGCTCAGGCAGTGGTGCAGGCGGTAGGACTCATCACGCGGCGCCAGGGCCTGGGGGACCTCCTGGCCGAAGGGGTGGCCCGGATGTCCACCCGGCTTGGCCCACAGGCCCAGGAGTTCGCCTGCCATGTCAAAGGACAAGAGTCCCCCATGCACGAGCCCCGCCTGAAGCACGGCCTGGGCCTGGGCTATGCCCTCTCTCCCACCGGGGCCGACCACTGCCACAACATCCACGACACCTTCTACGCCGCCGATGGCCCAGGGCTGGAGCAGGTACGGCCCTTTGGCATCCTGGAGCCTGTGCCCCTGCGGGACCTGGGCCCGGCCAAGGTCCGCCTCTACTATTATCAGGTGAGTTGGCGCCACCTCATGGACAGCCTGGTCTTCTGCTACTTCGTGCCCCTGGACCCCCTCCGGATCACCCGGCTAGTGGAGGCAGCCACGGGGTGGAACACCAGCCTGTGGGAGTTGCTCAAGGTGGGCGAACGCTGCCACCAACTGCTGCGTGCCTTCAACGTGCGGGAGGGCTTCGGCCCCCAGGACGACGTCCTGCCCAGGCGTTTCTTCTCCCCCTTCGCTTCCGGCCCCGTGGCAGGGGTGGCCCCTGATCCCGAAGCCCTAGAGGGAGCCAAGGCCACCTTCTATGGCATGGCGGGCTGGGACGTCCAAGGGACGCCTTCCCCTGAGAGGCTTGGGGAGCTGGGCCTGGGCTGGGTGGCCCCGCTACTACCGAGATAGATGGCACCCTATCCCTGACCCACCCACCAGTCCGGGAGCAGGTAGGGATACCCCGGGCTGATGGTCATCGATTAAACAAAGTGAAACGCGCCAGGGCTGCCATGCCCACGGCTTCAGACGGAGGTAAGGCAGAGCCTATTCAGATCTCTCTTAGCAGGGGATGTTGCCAAGCGCCCTCGGCTAACCACCCTGGACGTCTTCCTCTAGTGTCCTGTCTTATAAGTTCGTTGAATAATTCCGGGCCTCCCGAAATTGTCATTCCAGCGTAGGCTGGAATCCAGAATGAATCCGGTGTCTGGATTCTGGCCTTCGCCAGAATGGCATGCACCGTTCTTGTTCGTGCGGTAATTATTCAACTTATTTCCGGAACGGGATACTAGGCGGGCAACGCCCTGCGGGGGGCGCAACCGCGGTCTAGTCGGAAGAGGGCAAAGGCCGGGGCTGGACCGGCTCCATCTCCTTATCGTGGCACATCACTGTGCCCTGCCCGGCCTTGGTGCAGAGAACCTGGGTGCCACATACCGGGCACACGTAGCGCCGTCCTAGCTGGTTAGGCATGTCTCAGTTTCCCAGGGGGTTACCCGTGGCCCTTTCTGTGGTAACAGTGAGGCCTCAGGTCTTCTTCACCATGGGCTGACCACAGCACAGCAGGGTGCCCTCGCCGCCCCGGGTGACAAGTATCTCGGAGCCGCATTTGGTGCAGCTATAGCGCTTACCGGTCTCATTCATGCTCAGTCCGACCTTAGCTGGATTGGCCACAGCCGCGGCTATTTTAGGACAGGCGGACATGCTAGTCAACGCCGTGTACTCGTCCTGGCCCAGACTCGGAAGGATTAATGTGCTTATTGCCTCGTAATAATTGTGCTATCAGCCTCATATACGCCATAATTCTGGCACCGCCTGACTACTTGACAAGGATGAAAGACGATGTTAGATTCTATTTATCGTGGCAGGAGGCGGTGGGTATCTATTTGTTGCTTTGGAGGGAAGATTATGGCAGATAAGGTAATCACAACAGACGTACTGGTGCTGGGTGGTGGCCTGGCGGGCTGCATGGCGGCCATCAGGGCCCGGGAGCAGGGGGCCAAGGTGACCCTGGTGGACAAGGCGGCCATAGAGAGGAGTGGAGACGGCGGTAGAGGCGTCTTCTTCTATAGCTCCTACTTCAATTCCGGGGAGACCTGGGACACGGCGGAGAGGTACCGGCAGTGGTGGCGCGATGTCCGGCACGGCATGGTGGACATGAGAGTAGTGGACGAGCTGGTGATCAAGAACCAGCCCGTAGTCCAGCAGTACGTGGAGAATAGCCTGGGCGTTTCCCTGAAGGACCCCAGGACGGGCCGCCACTCTCGCCTGAGCAGGGATACGCTGCGCCGGGCCATTGAGCACCCCAGGTTTTTCTTCATGGGAGAGAGCCTCAAGACCGCCCTGGCCAAAAGGGTGGAGGAGCTGGGGGCAGAGGTGGTGGAGCGGATCGAAGTCACCAGACTGCTCACCGACGACGGCAGGGTCATCGGTGCTGCTGGCTTCCACAACAGGAGTGGCGACTTCTACACCTTCAAGGCCAAGGCTGTGGTCCTGGCCCTGGGCTCGGGCAACAGGGTATATAGTATGCCCAACGATAACCCCTTCAACACCTATCGC
>JACPQK010000023.1 GCA_016190535.1 Chloroflexota bacterium
GGCGAAGCCCAAGCCCGGGGTCAAGTACCACACCACCCCCAAGGGCTGGCTCCTGCTCCAGGACATCGACCACCTCCTCCAGACCCTTGGGCTGGCGGACTAGCGGTGGCCCCGCCGGTTTGGCGCGCCCCTCGAAGGTCAAGGGGGAGGGCTTTACCTTGGGAGGGGGACGAAGAGAAAGCAGAGAACTTTGGAAAAGGGACTGCTGGCCCCCGCCCTAAAGGGTGGGGCTTCCAGCCCCTGGCTTTGGCCGGGGGTGTGGAAGGGTCCTTGCAGAGACCTCAACGCGGCGGCCCCGATCCCTTGTAGGAACTCTTGTTCTAGGACTTAGTCCCTTCCCTCATCCCAGGGGGGCGACTATATTCGCCCGGGATGGCATACATTCTTCTCGGCGCTATAGGCTTCGTCATCGGCTATCTCCTGGAGCTGTTGCCCCGAGAAAGGGCTCCCTGGGCCAGGACGGTAGCCGGAGCGCTATCCCTGGGCCTGCTGGGCTTCTCCCTGGCGATGGTATCGCTTCAGGGAAGCCGTTTCCCTCCTCTCCCCATTTGGCTGTGGGGCCTGGGGGGCGTCCTTCTTCCCGTGGCGGCCTCCCTCCTGGCCTACTCATTATTTGTGGAGCTGCCCCTGAGGAGCACCTATGCAGGCGGAGCCCCGCGCCTGGTCACCTCTGGCAGCTATGCCCTGGTGCGGCACCCCACGGTGCTGTGGTACGGCCTGCTCCTCCTTTCCCTGGTGCTCATCAGCCGCTCCTACCTCCTGCTCCTGGCCCTCCCCCTGTGGCTGGGCCTGGATATCCTCTGGGTGGTGCTCCAGGAGAGGTTCTCGCTGCCTCGAGCGTTCCCTGACTATGGGCAATACCGGGGGAGCACCCCGATGTTGGTCCCCAATCTGGGGAGTATCAGGGCCTGCCTGGCCAGCTTCCGGGGCGACAGGCCTTCTGGGAGGTATGCACATGACAACAGGTAGGGACCTCCTTCGCGAGCATAAATACAGGGAGCTGTGGGGGCGCTACTGCGGGTTCATCGACCTCAGCCTCATGGACTTCATGGGTATCCAGCGCCACCTGCTGGAGGAGCAGTTGCAGCTCCTGAACAGGTGCGAGCTGGGCCAGGGGGTAATGCGAGGGGCACGGCCCCCCACCGTGGAGGAGTTCCGGGAACAGGTGCCCCTGACCACCTACGCCGACTATGCCCCTCACCTCATGGAGCAGCGGGAGGACATCCTGCCAGCGAGGCCCCTCCTCTGGCAGAGGACCTCGGGAGCTTCCGGAGAGTATTCATGCAAGTGGGCCCCGGTAAGCGAGCGCATGTACCAGTCTATGGCTACGGTGGCCTTTGCCATCCTTATCCTTGCCACCTGCAAACGGCGCTACGATATCAGCTTCGGGGAGGGGGAGAAACTACTCTACGCCCTGGCCCCTCCCCCTTATGCTACCGGGTGCTGGAGCCGGGCGGCTGCCCAGGAGTTGCCCATATCCTTCCTGCCCCCGTCGGCGGAGGCCGAGGCACTCCCCTTTGAGGAGCGGCTGGCCCTGGGGCTGAGACAGGGGCTGTCCCAAGGCATCGACCTGGTCTTCGGCCTGCCCAGCGTGCTGGTGGCCGTGGGGGAGAAGATGGGCCAGGGGTCCTCCAGCAAGGGGGGGCTGGGGGCCTTGTTAAAGGACCCCAGGGCTATGCTCCGGGTGGGCCGGGGCCTGGCCAAGAGCCGGCTGGCCCGTCGCCCTCTCTGTCCCAAGGACCTCTGGCGCCTGCGAGGAATCGCCACAGCCGGCAGCGATAGCTCCATCTACCGCCGCCGTATCGAGAAGCTGTGGGGCCAGACCCCCTTGGATGTCTACGGCTGCACCGAGGGGCTGATTATCGCCATGCAGACCTGGGACCGCCAGGGCATGACTTTCCTGCCCCACCTCAATTTCCTGGAGTTTATCCCGGAGCCAGAACACCGCAAGGCCAGGGCCAACCCCGGCTACGCGCCCCGCACGGTGCTCCTGGATGAGGTGGAGGCGGGGCAGAACTATGAGATAGTCATCACCAACTTCCTGGGAGGTGCTTTTGTGCGCTACCGCCTGGGAGACATGGTGACTATCACCGCCCGGCGCAACGAAAAGCTAAACATCGATATACCCCAGATGACCTTCTACTCCCGGGCCGATAGCATCATCGACATCGCGGGGTTCACTCGCCTCACCGAGAGGACCCTGGCGCAGGCCCTGGAAGCGGCAGGAGTGGCCTGCCAGGAATGGGTCGCCCGCAAAGAGGCGGGGGTGACGCCTGTGCTGCATCTCTATCTGGAGGTCCGGGGAGAAAGTCCCCTGGACCCCCGGGCCACAGCGGCGGCCATCCACGGCAGGCTCAAGGCACTGGACCGCCCCTACGCGGAAGTGGAGGAGCTTTTGGGGTTGATGCCTATCGAGGTCACCTTTCTGACCCCAGGCTCCTTCAGTAGCTATGTCGCTCGCCAGCGGGCCAGAGGTGCCGACCTGGCCCATCTGAAGCCACCCCATATCAACCCCTCCGAGGACATCCTGGCCGATCTGCTCCAGTCTACTCCAGCAAGGCCACAGGTTACAGTAGCCCAGACAAAAATAGACGCCTCCCTAACTCTTCGGCCAAAGTAGGTCGGGTTTCCTAACCCGACTGTAGCGGGCGGGCCCCGACAGGCCGGGGTCCTACGGTGGTAAATCGCTATTTTGGGGCCACACCGGGCCATTGACACGTTTGTCTTGACACCCGCATAATGGGTGCCACTTTAGCCCAGAGCGGAAAGTCCAGTCGGGCGATGCGGTGAATATCTACGCGGTTGTCCCTCTTCTCGGCCTCTTTGCTTACGCTTCCCTAATTTTCCTCTCTTTATCTCACCCCCGCAGGGCAGAGCGCAGGGCCTTTGCCCTGTACCTGGCCTCGGCAGCCCTGTGGAGCCTGATATCCTTCCTGCTCCACCTGGACTATGCCTTCTTCCGGGAGCACGTCCTCGTGGGGAGCAAAGTGCTCACCCTGGCCCTGATGTCCATGACGGTCACCTACTACTGTTTCGTTCGAGTCTTCGTACAGCGGCCCGCCCGGCGGGGGCTGTACTACGGGGTGGCTTGGGTGCTGCTGGCGGCATTTCTCATGGTACTGGGGATAACGCCCCGGGAAGCCAGGGCCAGCGGTGGCATCCTCTACATCGAACACGGCCTGGCCCTATGGCTCTACCCGGTGGGGGGCATAGTGCTGGTGGTGGCAGCAGCACACTCCCTGGTAGACCACTATCGAGAGCTGTCCACTCCCCTGGCCCGCACCCGGGTGGGCTACCTGATCATCGGCCTGGGGGTAGTGACTGCGGCTGCCCTGACTAACCTGCACCCTGCCTTGCTCCCTTACCCTATCGATCAAATGGGGAACCTGGGCAATGCCCTCATCATCAGCTATGCCATCCTCAGATACCAGCTCCTGGATATCAAGTTGCTGGTCCGCCGCGCCCTGGCCTATACCACCCTGAGCATGTTCCTCACTACGGGCTACCTGCTTGTCCTCTACGTCCTCATCCGTGTTTCCCCCCTGTCCCTCTCTAACAGCCTGGCCCCGGCGGCGGTGCTGGCCCTGGTCATGGCGCTGGCCTTTGTCAGCTTGAGGGAGATGGCCCAGGAGAGGGTGGACCGGCTCTTCTACCCCCACACTTACCGCTACCGCAAGATGCTGCTGGAGTTCTCCCGTCAGGCGGGACACTTCCTCACTCTGGAGCAGCTCTCGGGAGAGGCTGTTCACCTTATCATCAGGGCCTTCCGGGCACGCTGGGGCGCTTTGCTCTTCCCCGACACCGTGGGTGGGGACCTGCGGCTGGAGTACGGAGGGGCCCTCTCCCCGGACCTGGAGTGTCCCCGGCTCCGGTTACGGCAGGACAACCCCCTGGTGGTCTATATGACCCGAGGGGGGGCGGTGCTCCGGGTGGAGAACCTTGAATCGCTGCCCCAGGAGAAAGGCCTGTGGGAGGTGGAGCGAGAGGAGCTACGGTCCAGCCAGGTGGCCCTGCTCTGCCCTATCGTGACCCGGGGGACTCTGACCGGCATCATCGCCCTGGGCCCCCGGCAGGAAGGCCTGGCCTATGCCGAGGAGGAGATAGAGCTACTGCTGGCTGTGGCCAGCGGAGCAGCAGGGGTCATGGAGAATGCCCGCATGGTGGCCAGCCTGCAACAGCGGGAGGAGGTCCATGACCACCTCCTCTCCCGTCTGATCTTCGCCCAGGAGCAGGAAAGGCAGCGCATCGCCGCTGAGCTCCACGACGGCGTGGCCCAGTGGCTGGTAAGGGCCTCCTATCAGGCCCAGGTGTTGAGCGCCCTGGCCGCTCGCCAGGGGAATGGCCTGCGCCAGGAACTGAGCTCCCTGGAGGGCATCCTGGACTCCAGCATCAAGGAGCTGCGCCGCATTCTGGGGGGCCTGAGGCCGCCCAGCTTGGAGGAGCTGGGCCTTCCTGGTGCGCTGAGGAAAGAGCTGGATGACCTGGAGCGGGAGGGGCTCTCTCCCCACATGGAGATTTCAGGGGAGCCTGTGCCCCTCTCCCCTCCCGTGGAGATAGCGGCCTATCGCATCGTCCAGGAGTCCCTGAACAACGCGCGCCGGCACTCCCAGGCGAGCCATGTAGCCCTCTACCTCCACTTCGGCGGGGGCAGCCTGCATGTTGAGGTGCGGGACGATGGCGTAGGCTTCGATGTGCCCAACACGTTGAGGAATGCCGTCTCCCACGGCCATCTTGGCCTGCTGGGCATGAAGGAGCGGGTGGAGTCCCTGGGTGGGGAGCTGCATATCGCCAGCGGGGACAAGGGCGGCACCTGCATTGCCTTTCAGGTCCCGGTAAGTTATGTGGAGGGATTCAGACCCCATGGACATCATACGAATAATGCTAGTGGATGACCACCAGGTGATCCGCGAGGGCCTGCGGCGCATTCTGGAGCTGGAGCCGGATATGAAAGTGGTGGCTGAGGCGGCCTCGGCACAGGAGGCCCTCGACATGGTGCAGACCTTCCTCCCCGAGGTTATCCTCATGGATATCAAAATGGGGGGGATGGACGGGGTTGAAGCCACCCGGCGCATCAAGCAGACCAATCCCCGGTGCAGGGTGATCATGCTCACCCTCTATGGCGAGTACCTGGCACCCTCCCTCCGCTCTGGTGCCGATGGCTACCTGCTCAAGGACCTGCGACGGGAGGACCTGGTGAAGGCGGTACGAGAAGTGTGGGGTGGGCGCACTGCCCTTAATCTCTCCCTTCCCCGGGACGATCTCGATGGCCTCGTGGCGGGGACCAGTGCTGAGCAGCTTTCCGAGCGGGAGCTGGCCGTGCTCCGCCTGGTGGCCCGGGGAGTCTCTAGCAAGGAGATTGTCCTGCATTTGGCCATGAGCGAGGCTACGGTAAAGCGGGTCCTCCACCAGGCCTGCGAAAAGCTCGGGGCCAGCAATCGTGCCGAGGCGGTGGCCCAGGCCACAAAGCGGAACCTCCTCTAGCATCTGGTGCTAATGCTGGTCAGGGGCCATGGGGCCGATGAAGGTCGCCCCCTCTGACCCTTTTGGCGCACCAGCTTGACCCTTTCGGCTGAAGAAATGCCCCCTTTAGCACTGGCTAGCCACAGGAACGCCGTGTAGCATGGGCTGAAAATATCTTGAACGCACTGGGTATGGCATACAGGGCTGTAGATTCTGCTGTCCCCGGCGATGCAAGCCCGTTTTCCGCGGGCCGGCGGCACCTTTAGCCCCAGCTAGGGGACCGGGAGGGAGCGATGGCTGCCTTTCTCATTCATAGTTTTCTGCATTCTGTCCCACCCGCTGACCCCTGAGGGAGCAGTATGGCCGGGAAGCGAATCCGCCTTCTTCTAGTGGACGACCACGAGGTGGTCCGGCAGGGGCTACGCTTCATGCTCGACATGGAGGAGGATATGGAGGTGGTAGGGGGGGCCTCCAGTGCCATAGAGGCCCTGAAGCTGGCAGCAGCCCTCAGGCCCGACATTGTGCTGGTGGACATCAAGGTGCCCCCCTCCAATGGGCTGAAGCTTACCCGCCAACTGAAGGAGTGGGGCCTGGCCAGAGAGGTCATCATCCTCAGCCTGCACGAGGAGTACCTGGCCCAGGCCATTGAGGCGGGAGCTGGCGGCTATCTCCTCAAGGGCGGGAAGAGGGAGGAGCTGGCCAACGCCATACGCCGGGTACACCGAGGGGAGATGTTCCTCGCCGAGAGCCTTCTCACCTCTCCATCCCTGGTGGAGGCGGCCTTTCGGCACTTCCGCCAGGTTGTCCGCTGGCCCCGGTCAAGGGAGCCCGCCGCACCCTCCCCACCAGGTGGCCAGCCGCTGGTGCCCCCTCCCCAGGAGCCTGCTGTTACCCCACCGGTGCCACCTGCCCCCCCGATGGGCTTCCCTCCCTTGTCCCCTGTTCCGGGCGCTCCATCTCTGCCTACCTCCCTGGATATCTCCTGGAGGATGGATGCCCCCGCCATGCCCCCACCGGCTGAGAGCCTTCTCCCCCCTCCCTTCTCACCAGTCTTGGAGCACAGTGGGGTAGGGACTACCCCCACCACAGCATTCCCCTCTGCGGGTGCCCAGGAACTCCAGTGGCCTGACTACCCGGCGAAGGAGGCTGATCTCATCGTGCCACCCCCGGTGGACACC
>JACPQK010000026.1 GCA_016190535.1 Chloroflexota bacterium
CTAGGGAAGCTCATGGACTGGACCGACCCCCTGGTAGTGCGCTGGGGCCCCGGGGACCACATCAACCGCCCCACTCTGGACAATGTCCGTGATGCGGGGTTGTGCATAGAGACCGTTGTTCCCCTGGCGCCCACGGGGGTAGTCCGGCTGATCATCGCCACCCCCAGCCAGGAGTAGATACCGGCTCCAGGTAATGGAAGTGGGGGCCAGCCTCTCCGGGCCGGCCCCGGCAGGGCCAGTGCTCTATCCTACGGCTTCTGGACTGGGCTGGGATTGGCGGGCTTCTCCTTCAGCGCCTCCACAGGTGGCTCCGACGCCATCGTCCAGCCAATCCAGAAGGTAAGGCCCATGACGGCGATGAAGCCTATGGCCACGGGCACGGCTATAGCCCACCAGTTTCTCACCGCTATGCCCCAGAGAAAGAGGACGGAAGCGACCACGGCGACAATACAGAAAAGGACTCCCACCAGCTTAGACCGGCTCATATGCTTCTCGGACCTCCCTGCACATATGCTGAAATGGACTCTAGCCCCGCAAGTCCGGGGGCAGAAGGTTGGGTATGGAGTCAATGATGGGGTACGTCTCAGGGCAGCGAGCACAGTGGAGCTTTCCCGTGGTCACCTCCTCGCCTTCCTCCTCCTCTACGGTGAGGGCTAGAGGGCCCTTACAAACAGGGCAAGCCAGTATGTCCAACAGTTCCTTCCTCATGAGCCTGCCTTGACACAAAGTCTGCCGCTATTGTAGGTAGCGGGGGTCACAACGTCAACCGCCGCTGCCAGAGGCCGTTCATTGACACCCTTGGCTGAAGCCAGGGCACAGCATCCAGCATCGTGCCAGGCGTACCTCAGCTCTTATCCTTCTTGCCCGGCCAGAAGACTAACCACTTCTGCCACCAGCTCCCGCGGCACATCGTCCCGGACTACCGGCTTACCCAGACCCTGGAGCAGCACCCAGCGTATGGACTTGCCTCGCACCTTCTTGTCCAGGTGCATGGCCTGGAGCACTGCATCCGCTTCTACCCCTGGGCAAGAAGCGGGGAGGCCATATGCAGCCAGCAAACGTTGCACCCGCTCCACTGCTTCCCGGTCCAGGAGACCTAGATAGGAGCTTATCCTGGTTGCCCCCACCATGCCCACGGCCACCGCCTCCCCATGGAGCAGGCCATAGGCACTGGCGGCCTCCAGGCCATGCCCGATGGTGTGGCCGAAGTTGAGGAAGATGCGTATCCCCTCCTCCCGCTCGTCCTCGGCAACTATCCGGGCCTTGACCGCCGCGCTCCGGCGCACTACCGCCGGAGTGAGCTCCCGGTCGAGGGAGAGCAGGGCCTGGGCCTTCTCTTCCAGAAGGGGGAGCATATCGGTATCCTGGATCAGGGCGTGCTTGATCACCTCGGCGAACCCGGAGACCAGTTCCCGGCGAGGCAGAGTCATCAGAGTGCTCACATCAGCCAGCACCAGGCGGGGGGGATAGAAGGCACCGATGAGGTTCTTGGCCTGGGGCACGTCCACCGCCACCTTTCCCCCCAGGGAGGCGTCCACCATAGCCAGCAGGCTGGTGGGCACCTGGACCAGGGGCAGGCCCCGCAGGAAGGTGGCGGCTACGAAGCCCGCCAGGTCGCCGATCATGCCCCCACCCAGGGCCACGATGGCCTGGACCCGCTCGGCGCGGAGGTCTATCAGGCGCTGGTAAAGCTGGCGAGCGGTGTCCAGGGTCTTGGTGGCCTCTCCTGGCGTTACCAGCAGGGTGTGGACCTCGAAGTCGGCCTCCGCCAGCGCTGCCTGGGCAGCAGGGCCATGATGAGCGTAAACGTTCCCCTCGCTGACGACATAGGCGGTGCCCCGCAGGCCAGCCTCCTTCATCCGCTGGCCCAGGGTAGGGAGCAGCCCCCAGCCGATGTAGACGGGGTATGCACCCAGGGCGCTGGGGATAACGGTGGCAGCATCGGATGCCTGGGGAGGGGAGGCCCGCCGCCAGGCCCGTTCCACCTCGGCAGCTACCTGGGACACAGTGAGATTGTCCGTATGCACCGTCAAGTCAGCCAGGGCGTAAAGGGCCTGGCGGCGGGCCTTGAGAGAACAGATCCGCTCCAGGGGGTCAGGCACAGCCAGCAGCGGGCGGAGGGCCGGGCTATCGCTGTCCTCCAGGTCTGCCTTCAGGCGCTGAAGGATAGTCTCCGGCCTGGCCTCCAGGCAGACCACAAACCCACCGTGTTCCATGACCTCCCGGTTGGACGGGTCCAGCACCATGCCTCCGCCGGTAGCGATGACGGCGGGCTCCTGTCGCAGGGCCTGTTGCAGGGCCTGGCGCTCCCACTCCCGGAAACGGGGCTCCCCCTCCTGGGCGAAGATGTCCGGGATGGGCTTGCCTGCCAGGGCCACCACCAGCTCATCGGTGTCCACGAAGGCCCAGCCCAGGCGGCGGGCCAGCTCCCGGCCCACCTGGGACTTGCCCGTGCCGGAGAAGCCGGTCAGAAAGATGCGGCGAGTGCTCACCACGCCCTGACCTTGATGGTTGCGCTGGCTGATTCTCCGTTGCACGCGATTGTGACGTGGCCTATGCCCGGCTTTGTAGTAAACCCTATCTGCCAGGTCCACAACACTCTGCCATCGGGACCAGCGTTCTTGGGTATCAATCCCCTGGCCTCGCTTCTTGTGCCTGCCGGTGTAGTGTATGCGATTGTGCATAAAGCCCCTGGCTGTGTTCGCGCAACGACCCTGGCTTCTTCCATTGGACGGACGGCCGACGGGTAACCTACGATCTCCAGCGTTGCTATCCTCGTTGTTGGTGTCAGGGTGAGGGCCGGCAACAGCGCAATCGTGGGTTTGGCCGTAGGCGATGGCACAGGAGTGCCCCTGAATGGTGACGTCGGCATAGGTATGGGAGGCCCTATCTCCCGGCCACAGGCGCCGATTACAAGGCCCAAGGTTGCCAGGAACAAGAACAGTTCGCGCATATGGACACCGCCCTACCCCGTTTGTCCCCGCGGGCCGATAATCTGCGCATACGCCTGGTAGTTGCGTCTTGTCTCCTCCAGGTGGTCGCCGCCAAACTTTTCGAGAAGGGCCGCGGCCAGCACCAGGGCCAAAACGGCCTCCCCCACCACCCCCGCCGCGGGTACGATGCACACATCGCTGCGCTCCTGGTGGGCCTCTACGGCCTGGCCAGTAGCCAAGTCCAGGGAGGGCAGGGGCTGGCCCAAGGTGGGGATGGGCTTGACCGCGGCCCGCACCACAATAGGCTCGCCATTGCTCATGCCGCCTTCAATGCCTCCCGCCCTGTTAGTCGCTCGCGCCCAAGGCCTGCCCTGAGCCCAGTCGAAGGGTCGAAGGGGCCGGCCCGGCTGAGGCTTGAACAGGTCATGCACCTGGGAGCCCCGCATCTCCGCCTGGGCAAAGCCGGCACCTATCTCCACCCCCTTGACGGCGGGTATGGACAGAAAGGCCTGGCCGATACGCCCACCCAGGCGGCGGTCCCAGTGGACGTGACTGCCCAGGCCGATGGGTACACCCCTGGCGATGACCTCGAAGACGCCACCCAAAGTGTCTCCGGCGGTCCGTGCTTCCTCGATAGCCTGGACCATCCTCTGGGCAGCCTGGGGGTCGGCGCAGCGCACCGGCGAGGTCTCGACTGCCGCCCAGTCTGGCTCTGTGTCCTGCGCAGCCCACACCGCACCAATGGCCAGGGTGTGGCTATGGATGGCGATGCCGAACTCCTCCAG
>JACPQK010000027.1 GCA_016190535.1 Chloroflexota bacterium
GGCAGCCTTGAAGGGCTGCTGCTGTGCCCGGTGGACCGGGCTACCATCTACTGGGGCAAGATGGTAAGCAGCCTTCTGCTCATGATAGCTATGGAGATGATAGTCTTCCCGCTGTTCGCAATCTTCTTCAACCTGCCTCTGTGGCTGCCGCCCCTGGTCATCATTGCGCCCCTGGGCACCCTGGGCTTCGTTGCCGTAGGCACCCTGTTCTCGGCTATAGCGGTGCACACCCGGGCCCGGGAGTTCATGTTGCCGCTGCTTCTCTTCCCTATTCTGGTGCCCGTGGTGATCGCCGCGGTGGAGGCTACCCGTACCGCCCTGGAAAAGGGGAGCCTCTCCGGTTCGTGGCTACCCCTGCTGCTGGCCTTCGATATCCTCTTCCTGGCGGTGTCCTCTTTGGCCTTCGAGTTCGTTGTGGAGGAGTAACATGGCCCTGGCCTTGAGTTTCCTGCTCATAGTGGCCTCTCTGTTCATGGCCCTGGTGTATGCTCCCACGGAGCGCTTCATGGGGGATGTGCAGCGTATCTTCTACTTCCATGTGCCTCTGGCCTGGCTGGCCTTTCTGGCCTTCTTCCTGGTCTTTGTGGCCAGCATCCAGTACCTGCGCAAGGGAGCAGCCCGCTGGGACCATCTGGCCTACTGCGCCGCCGAGGTGGGCACCCTCTTCACCACGCTGGTGCTCATCACCGGCTCCCTGTGGGCCAAGCCAGTATGGGGCACCTGGTGGACCTGGGACCCCAGGCTTACCTCTACCCTCATCCTCTGGTTGATCTATATCGCCTACCTGGCGGTGCGTTCCTACGCCGCGGAGACCGGCCGGGGTGCCCGCTTCGCCGCGGTGGTGGGCATCGTGGGCTTTGTGGATGTCCCCATCGTCTATCTCTCCATCTACTGGTGGCGGACACTGCATCCTGGGCCAGTAATCCAGACGGGCGGCCTGGAGCCGGCCATGCGCTCGGCACTGTTCGTCTCCCTGTTCGCCTTCACCGTATTCTTTGTCATCCTGTTGCGTTACCGTTTGCGGCTGCGCCATATGCAGGCGGAGGTGGAAGCCCTCCGCCAAGAGCACAGATAGGAGCGTTGCCATGTCTGACCTGAGCTATCTTTTCGTGGGCTACACCGTCATCTGGGGGGCCCTCTTCCTCTACCTCTTCCGCCTGCAGCGGGAGGGGGAGAGGTTGAGGAGGGAGCTGGAGGCTGCCAAACAGGCCCGCAAGGAGAAGCAGGGCTAGAGGCATGTCCCACCTCTCTCAGGTCGATCTCCAGGTGGCCCGGGCCATTGCCGGGGAGGAAGCCCGGCAGCGGGATAGCCTGATCCTCATCGCCTCGGAAAACTACGTCAGCCCCGCCGTGCTGGAGGCCCAGGGATCTGTCCTTACTAACAAGTACGCCGAGGGCTATCCCGGCCGCCGTTACTACGGTGGTTGCGAGTGGGTAGACCAGGTGGAGTCCCTGGCTATAGAGCGGGCCAGGAAACTCTACGGGGCGGACCATGCCAACGTGCAGCCCCACAGCGGCTCCCAGGCCAACATGGCCGCCTACCTGGCCTTGCTCCGCCCCGGGGACACGGTGATGGGCATGAGCCTCTCCCACGGAGGGCATCTCACCCACGGCCATGCGGTCAACTTCTCGGGGATGGTCTACAAGTTCGTCCACTACGGGGTGAGCCGGGAGACGGAGCTAGTAGAATACGACGAGGTGGAGAAGCTGGCCCGGGAGTACCGGCCTAGGTTGATTGTAGCAGGGGCCTCGTCCTATCCCCGGACCCTGGACTTCGCCGCCTTCCGGCGCATTGCCGACGCCGTGGGCGCCCATCTCATGGTAGACATGGCCCACCTGGCGGGGCTGGTAGCTGCGGGCGTCCATCCCAGCCCTGTCCCCCATGCCCAGGTAGTGACCAGCAGCACCCACAAGACGCTGCGGGGACCTCGGGGTGGTTTCATCCTCTGCCAAGGTCCGCTGGCCGCCGCCGTGGATAAGGGCGTCTTCCCCGGCAGCCAGGGAGGCCCCCTGATGCACGTAATTGCGGGTAAGGCCGTGGCCTTCGGCGAGGCGATGGCCCCGGAGTTCGTCCGCTACCAGCAGACGGTGATATCCAATACCCGGCACCTGGCCCGGGAGCTGGAGTCCGGTGGGCTACGCCTGGTCACGGGAGACACCGATAACCACCTGGCCCTGGTAGACCTCTCCCCCCTGGGCGTTACTGGTCGCCAGGCAGAGGAAGCCCTGAATGCCGTGGGCATCGTGCTCAACCGCAATGTCATCCCCTTCGATCCCCGGCCTCCCCAGCAGGCCAGCGGCATCCGGGTGGGCACCCCTGCCGCCACCACGCGGGGCTTTGGGCCTGCGGAGTTTTCCGCAGTGGCCCGCCTCATCCTCCGCATATTGCGCCACCCGGGCGACCCGGAGGTAGCCCGGCAGGTCAAGGCCGAGGTGGCGGAGCTCCTCCGCCCCTTCCCCGTCCCCAACCAGACCGGGCGCTAAGGCCTCTGATTCCGGAACGGACACACTACTGTACCTTTTTCCCATTCACCCCGCTAGTACTCAGTAACGCTTATATGTGCGGATACACTCTGTCATTGCGAGCCATTCCGCCGTAGGCGGGAGGAGAAGCAATCTCAGGCATTATGCGAAGCAGATTGCTTCGTCCTCCGGCTCTCCGGAGTCCTCGCAGCGACGATTTGCAGGCGTATTTCAGAGACGAGACACCGGAAGAAGTAACACACCCCAACGGGCGGGCAGCTATGCCCGACGGGGCGATCCCAGTGTCTCCCCTGTGTGCTCAGGCACTAATGGGCTCTCGCAGGCCCAGCAGCCGTTTCTGCTCAATGACGGCCTGGGCCGCCGCCAGCTTGGCGGCAGGGATACGGAAGGGGCTGCAGCTAACGTAGTCCACCCCAACCTTGTCGAAGAACCGGATCGAGCGAGGCTCTCCCGCGTGCTCTCCGCAGACGCCGATTTCCAGGTTCGGCTTGTCTTTCCTGGCCCAGGATGTAGCGGTCTCCATCAGCCTGCCCACACCCTCTACATCCAGGACCTGGAAGGGATTATCTCTCAGGATACCCGCCTCCAGATAGGCCGTGAGGAACTTCTTTTCGGCATCCTCCCGGCTGAAGGAGTACACGGCCTGGGTCAGGTCATTGGTCCCGAAGGAGAAGAAGTCGGCCCCCTGGGCCAGGCCTCGGGCCCGCATACAGGCGCGGACGGTCTCCATCATCACGCCCACCTTGAGGCTGCCCTCTGGGACCATCCTCTTTACCCAGAGGAGCTCCTGGACGGTGATCACCTGGGGCACCATGATAGACACGTTGGCGCTTACCTCTGCCTGGGCCTCCCTAATGGCGGTGACCTGCATCTGGTAGATCTCGGGGAAGGTGACCGCCAGCCGGACACCCCGGTGGCCCAGCATGGGGTTGGTCTCCTTGAGCTCTCGGACTCGCTCCCGGAGTTTGGGGTCGGAAATCTCCCCCTCGGGGGGCAGGAACTCATGCAGGGGTAGGTCAAGGAGCCGGATGATAATGGGCATGCCCCGGAGCTCGCGGAAGATGGCCACGAAGTCCTTCTTCTGGAGGTGACGCAGTTGCTCCAGGGCCTCCATCCTCTGGGCTGGCGTCTCAGCAAACAAGAACTCCCGTATGGCGGAAAGGCGCTGGGGGGCATTGAACTGTCGTTCGGTGCGACAGAGGCCGATGCCCTGCGCCCCAAACTTCCTGGCCAGGGCGACGCCCTCTGCCGTGTCGGCGTTGGCCCAGACCCCCAGCCGGCGGAAACCATCCGCCCAGCGGACGAGCTCCGCTAGCTCGGGCGTGCCTTCGGACTCTACGAGGGGAAGGCTCCCGAGATAGACGTAGCCGGTGTTCCCGTCTATGGTGATTATCTCCCCCCTCCTCACCCTCGACCTTCGGGCCTCAAAGTACCCGTCGTTGAGGTCTATCTTGATCTCCTCGGCCCCGCAGATACAGGGCCGGCCCATGGCCCTGGTGACTATGGCAGCGTGGGAGGTGAGTCCGCCCCGGGAGGTGAGCACACCGGCGGCGGCGGCAATGCCCTGGATATCGTCGGGGCTGGTCTCGGGCCGGACCAGGATGACCCTCTCGTTGCGGCGCATGACCGCCACCGCCTCCAGGGGGTGGAAGACTACCACGCCGGTAGCTGCACCTGGGGCTGCCCCCAGCCCCTGGGCTATGGGCTGGTACTTCTCCGGTGCTTCAATACGCCGGTGCAGCAGGTCCCGTATGTCCTCGGGGGTGACCCGGAGAACGGCCTCTTCCCGGGAGAGGGTCCCCTCGCTGGCCATGTCCACGGCGACCTTCACCGCCGCCTTGCCGCTCCGTTTGCCAGACCTGGTCTGAAGGACGTAGAGCCGGCCTGACTCGATGGTGAACTCCACATCTTGCATGTCGCGGAAGTGCCCCTCCAGCAGGCGGGCCACCCCTTCCAGTTGGGCATACAGGGAGGGCATTTGCGCCCGCAGCGTGGACAGGGGCTGTGGCGTCCTCCGGCCCGAGACCAGGTCTTCCCCCTTGGCCCCGGAGAGGAACTCGCCGTAGAGATCGTTTTCCCCGGTGCTGGGGTCCCGGGTGAACATCACCCCCGTCCCCGAATGCTCATCCAGGTCACCGTAGACCATGGCCTGTATGATAGTGGCAGTCCCCAGGTCGCCGGAGATCCGGTTCAAACGGCGGTACTCTATCGCCCTGGGGTTGTCCCAGGAGTTCAGGATGGTCTTGACGCAGGAAGCCACTTGCTCCCTGTCCTGGACATCAAGCACCGTGTCCATCATCCCCGGCATGGACACCGGGGCCGAAGAGCGCACTGACACCGCCAGGCCCTGTCCCAGACGCTTGCCTGTCCGCTGCTCCAGGGCCTGTACGGCCTGGAGTATTTCAGGCAGCGGCAGCTTGCCCGTATCCTTGTACCTGTGGTAAGCCTGGATGGAGACTACGAATCCGGGAGGAACGGGGAGGCCCAGCCTGGTCATGGTCACCAGGTTGGCACCCTTGTTGCCTAGAAGGGACTTATCCTCGCAATCCTCATCGAGCCAGTATATGGAGCGTATCATCGTTGCTACTCCGTTTCAGAGGTCGTTTAGTAACGCCCCATGCCGAAACATGGGGCTTGAAGCCCCCGGCTTCAGCCGGGGGTAATAGAAACGACCTCGTTTCGCCCATTTCCACTGCATCACTACGCTGTATAGAGACGGGCAAAGCGTAATACCGAGGATAGACAGGACTCGCCGAATAGTGTTCTGAGGAAGAGTACCCTTGGCATCCCCGGCACAACCACTCCTCTAGTTCCCATTATAGGCCTTTGGCGAGGCCTCCAGGAACAGGCCCCTGTTCCATGAGACTGAACTGGGGGAGGCCATCTGGCCTCCCCCAGGCACTCGCAGGGGCGATATCCACGCCCCCGGCCAGTCAGCGCGATAGCTCGGAAGGAGTGTGGCTAGCGAGCTAGAGGCTTCTGCCTATGTAGTAACCCTGGTGGATGGCCCGGTCGGACAGGGCAGGGGCCTCAGAGTCCCCTATCCGGTGAAGCTCCTGGACCTTGCCCTTGAGGGCAAAGTAGAGGTCACTATTGGACCGGTTCCCGGTGACCAGGACCACCGTGTCCACGCCTGCGATGGTGCGCTCCTCCCCCGTGAGCAGGTCGGCCACCACTGCGGAGTTCTCCACCACCTTGCGCAGCTCGCTATGGACAGTGGTCTTGACCCCTTTGCGGGCCAGGCGGGCTATCACCGGCGCCATGATACGTTCGGGCAGGGCCGCCCCCAGGTAGAGGCCGCGGGTAACTATCTCCACCTGCTTGCCCCGGTCGGCCAGCCACTCAGCAATACCCACCCCTTTGATATGGGCATCGGTGTCATAGATCACCACCCGCTGTCCTGCCTGGGCCTTGCCCTGGAGGATGTCGTCCAC
>JACPQK010000028.1 GCA_016190535.1 Chloroflexota bacterium
GTACAGAGACCATGCTTTATGTGGCCTTCAGCCTGCTCGGAGTAGGCGGGGTGTTGATAGCAACGGGCATGGTCGTGGACAAAGTGCGGGGTAGCCCTCCCGGGGATGCTAGCGCAGCGAGTCGAGAGAAGAGAGAGATCGCTGCTTCTCAGGAAGACACCGCTCACATCAGACAAAGGCGGGGCTAAATGGAAGACGAGAAGAAGCCGGAGCAGAAATCGTCCTTAGTTGTGCCCGGTGGAGCAGCCCGGAGGATGGGCCTGTCCCGGAGGGAGTTCCTCAAGGTGGCGGGGGCTGGTGCCTTTGGTCTTACCATAGCTGGGGCCGGACTGGGCACCCTGGCCACTCGTGCCCGGGCGGCGGGCGAGGCTGAGCATACTTCCGAACATGCCGCGGAGCAGCGCCTTCGCCGCTGGGCTATGGTGATCGACCTGCGGAGCTGCGACGGCTGTCAGAGCCAGGGAACCCCTCCCCAGTGCACTACGTCCTGCATCCAGGGACACTTCGCCCCTGAGCCTATCGAATGGATTCAAATCTACGAGCACGAGCTGCCCGGCGGAGGCACCCAGTTCATACCCACCCCCTGCCAGCAGTGCCAGAACCCTCCCTGTGTGAACGTTTGCCCGGTAGGGGCTACCTGGTCCACCCCCGAGGGGCCTGTGCTTATTGACCAGGACCGCTGCATCGGCTGCCGCATGTGCATGGCCGCCTGCCCCTATGATCGCCGTTTCTTCACCTGGACCGATCCACCCCACCCCCCTGAGGCCGCCTTCGTGGAGTACCACCCCGAAAGGAACTTCCCCCTCAAGCGAGGGGTCACCAACAAATGCGTCTTCTGCCCAGACCTGGCCCGGGCGGGCCGCATCCCCTACTGCGCTCAGGGCTGCCCCAACCACGCCATCTACTACGGAGACCTGGAGGAAGACCTGGCGACCAACGGCAAAGACGTGGTGGTGCTCTCCCGGTTCCTCTCCGAGAACCAGACCTACCACCTCAAAGAGGACCTGGGCACCAAGCCCCGGGTGTTCTACATCCCGGGCTACGGACAGGCCCTGGGGCGAGACCCCTACAAGCACGGCAGGCTCCCCACCGAGTGGCCCTGGATGAAGGGCCTGGAAGGGGCAAAGACATGGACACGCTGAACTTAGCACACTACCGCCAGCGCCTGGAGGAGAGGGTCCTCACCCCACTGACCCGCACCAGTAAAGGCTACTACCTGCTGGTGGGCTTCCTGTTGCTGGTGATGGCCTGGGCAGGCTTCGCCTACTTCACTCAGGTCCGCAATGGCCTTATCGTCACCGGCATGAGGGACCGCATCTCCTGGGGCCTCTACATCACCCTCTTCGTCTTCTTTATTGGCATAAGCCACGCGGGGACCCTTATCTCCGCCATTTTACGTACCGTCAAGGCAGGCTGGCGTACGCCGATTACCCGCATGGCCGAGTTCATCACCGTGGTAGCCCTTATGGTGGGGGCCCTCTTCCCTGCCATTGACCTGGGCCGACCCGACCGGATACACCACCTGTTGCTCTTCGGGCGCTGGCAGTCCCCCCTCCTCTGGGATGTTTTTGCCATCACCACCTATCTCACCGGTAGCATCATATACCTCTATCTACCCCTTATCCCCGACTTCGCCCTGTGTCGGGACCGCCTCGCCAGCAAGATATCCCCCTTGAAATACAAGCTCTACCAGGTGCTGTCTCTGGGCTGGCGGGATACTCCTGCACAGAAGAAGTACCTGGGCATCGCCATGACCATGATGATGATCCTCATCATCCCGGTAGCGGTATCAGTGCACACCGTGGTCTCCTGGATCTTCGCCATGACCCTGCGGGAGCCCTGGAACAACCCCATGTTCGGGGCCTACTTTGTAGCCGGGGCCATCTTCTCCGGCATGGCCACCCTGATCCTTCTGATGGCTATTCTGCGCAAGGTCTACCGCCTGCACGACTACATCAAGGATGAGCACTTCATTTACCTGGGATACATGCTCGCCGGCTTCACCCTGATCATGGGCTATTTCAACGCCTCCGAGTATATTACCTCCGGCTACAAGATGGCCGGGGACGTTCCCTTCCACTTCCGCCAGATGTTCCTGGGGCCCCTGGCCCCCTTCTACTGGTTCTATGCCGTGGGCGGCCTCATAGTTCCCGGACTCATTGTGCTCATCCCCGCCACCCGCAACATGACGGGCATCGTGAGCGCCGCGGTGCTGGTGAACATCGCCATGTGGATGGAGCGCTATTTCATCGTGGTGGGCGGCCTCCGGGTCCCTCTCATGCCCTACGCGCCCTCCAGCTACGCCCCTACCTGGGTGGAATGGTCCATCATGGCCGGGGCCTTCGCCTGGTTCTCCCTCATCATCGCGATATTCGTCAAGATATTCCCGCTGCTGGCGGTCTGGGAGGTCGCCGAGCATTACGAGGAGGAGAGGGTAAAGGTGCCCCGTCGAGAGACGATAGAGGCCCTGGAGCCTTCTCCTCTGGCTCTCACAAAGGTGGAGGCCCGCCCAAGGGCCCGGGAGTTGGGCCACAATCCCGGCCTGGGAGCAGGAGGGGGTGCTTCATGAAGACGAAGGCTGCATTTTACTGGCTTGTCGCTGCCTTGGCGCTACTGTCCTGGGCCTCTTGGGGTGGCCCTGCCCTGGCGGCTGGCCCGGAAAGCACCAGGGTAGAGTTGCTCCTCCCCCCGGACCTTGCCGTAGGTCAGGAGATGAAGCTGGCAGCCAGAGTCACTACAGCATCTGGCTCTCCCGTGCCCGGTGTGGAGGTAGTTTTCGTCAGGGCAGCCTCCTTCATGAATACGGAAGGGGAGGTACTCTTGGGGAAGGCTATTGCTGATAGCAATGGCATAGCCCTACTGAGCTCTTTCCCCCGGTCCGAAGGAGAGGTAACCTTTGTCGCCAGGTTCGCCGGCAACGAGCAACTCCAACGCAGTTCAGCCTCAGTAGAGGCTGCTGTACGCGCAGGGCCACCCGCATATGGGGAAGAAGTGGGGGTGCGAATCCCCGGCCTTAGCGTAGCCTGGCTAGTGGGACTGCTCTCGGCAGTGTGGGCCGTCTACTTCACCGTGATGGGCCTCCTCTTCCTCATCGCCCGGGAGGGCGGTACTGGCCCCCAGCCGGGGGAGGCATAGGCCGACCAGGCCTAGAGACCTGCGGGGTGAGCCGTGTGGCAACTGAAGCGAAGGGACGGGGTGCTGGTGCTCTACCAGTCCGGCATCCTGGGCAGTGCCCTCTCCGCCCTGCTCTGGGGCAGCAGGAACCATGCGGTAGGCCCCTTGTCCTTGGCCACCCTGGACCTGAAGGCCTACCTTATGAAGTGCCCACCACGGCTGATCATAGCTGAGACCGACTTCCCCCCAGCTCTAGCTGGGATGATAGCTGGGAAACTACCCCAGGTCCCCCTCTACAGTGTCAGCCCCGACCGCCCGGTGGTCATGGGCAGATGTGACCGTCTGGAATGGCCCCTCACCTCCAA
>JACPQK010000025.1 GCA_016190535.1 Chloroflexota bacterium
CGCCCGGATAAGCCCCATACGTAGCCCCATGAAGAGGGCGATGATTACCGCTACCAGGATGACGATGTCCAGCCAGTTCATGCTTCCTCCTCCCATAGGGAATAGGGTGCCCTCATTGTAGGCGGCCCGCTATTAGCCTGTAAAGGCTCCCTGGAGGTAATCTACCGACCCTCCCTCCCTCGATGGGAAGAGGGGTAGGGTGAGGGGGCCTGCGGAGCGGCAAGAGCCGCTTACCCCCACATCATAACCTTCTCCCGCCAGGGGAGAAGGAACTTCTGGAACCGCCTCCAGTGTCCGGCGTGGAGGGCACCGGGAGCTAGTCTTGGTCCGAGGGGCCCAGAGGCAGTCAGCTAGGGTCGGCGACAGCGTGCAGGGCTGGCGTCGCCGGAAGCAGGGCGGTTTCCAGGGCCAACTCCATGGTGTCCACGGGCACGAACTGGAGGGACTGGCGTACGCCGCGGGGCACGTCCTCCAGGTCCTTTTCATTCCGGCGGGGCAGGACGAAGGTCTTGATGCCTGCCCGGTGGGCTGCCAGCACCTTATCCCGGATGCCTCCCACGGGGAGCACGCGGCCGCGCAGGGTTATCTCCCCGGTCATGGCCACATCCTTGTGTACCGGCCGGTAGGTGAGGGCTGAGGCCAGGGCTACCGCCATAGTTATCCCGGCGGAGGGGCCGTCCTTGGGGATGGCCCCAGCGGGGACGTGGATGTGGATATCCGTATGATCGAAGCGATTAGGGTCCACCCCCAGGGCCACAGAGCGGGAGCGGATATAGCTCAGGGCAGCCTGGGCAGACTCCTTCATCACCTCTCCCAAATAGCCCGTGAGGGTGAGGTGGCCCTTTCCCTCCATAAGGGTTACCTCTACCGAGAGGGTATCGCCCCCCATCTCGGTGCGGGCCACTCCCGTGGCGACACCTACCTCGTCCCGCTCCTCGGCGGTGCCCCAGAAGAACTTGGGAGGGCCCAGGTAGCGAGGCAGCGCCGCCACGGACACCCGGCGGGGCACTCTACGGCCCTCCACCACCCGGCGGGCCAACTTGCGACAGATGGTGCCGATCTCCCGCTCCAGGTTACGGACCCCCGCCTCCCGGGTGTACTCCCGGACCAGGCGGCGCAGTGCCCCCTCGGAGAGGACAAGCTGTCCTGGGGTCAGGCCGTTCTCCTGGAACTGTTTGGGCACCAGGAAGAGCTGGGCAATCCTGAGCTTCTCCTCCTCGATGTAGCCGGGCAGCTCGATAACCTCTAGCCGGTCCCGGAGGGCGGGCAGCACCGGGTCCAGGATGTTGGCGGTAGCGATGAACATCACCTTGGACAAGTTATAGGGGACTTCCAGGTAGTGGTCGGAGAAGGAGTGGTTCTGCTCGGGATCGAGCACCTCCAGCAGAGCGGAGGAGGGGTCCCCCCGGAAATCCATGCCCACCTTATCTATCTCGTCCAGCATGAATACGGGGTTAAGAGAGCCGGCATGGCGCATGGTCTGGAGGATACGGCCGGGCAGGGCGCCCACGTAAGTACGGCGGTGGCCCCGGATCTCCGCCTCATCTCGGATGCCCCCCAGGCTAACTCGCAGGAAGTCCCGGCCCAGGGCTTGGGCGATGGAGCGTCCCAAGCTGGTCTTGCCGGAGCCTGGAGGTCCCACAAAGCAGATGATGGGGTTACGCAGTTTCTCTCCGGCCAACTGGCGCACGGCAATATACTCCAGGATACGCTCCTTGACCTTGCGCAGGCCATAGTGGTTCTGGTCCAGGACCCGGGCCGCCTGAGCTACATCCAGGTTGTCCTGGGCCTCCTCCTTCCAGGGCAGGGCCAGGAGCCAGTCCACGTAGGTGCGGACAATAGAGACCTCGGGAGAAGCAGGGGGCATCAGGGCCAAGCGTTCTATCTCCTCCAGGGCCTTCTTCTGGGCGACCTCCGGCATGCCGACAGCCTGCACTTTCTCCTTGAGCTCATTTATCTCGCGGGTGAGCAGGTCTGTCTCCCCCAACTCCTTCTGGATGGCCTTGAGCTGCTCCCGAAGGATATAGTCCCGCTGGGTCTTGTCCACCTCCTCCTTGACCTGGGAGTGGATCCTGTCTTGTAGCTCCAGCGCCTCCAGTTCCTTGGCCAGCAAGCGGCTGACCTGCTGGAGGCGGTCCGAAGGGGCGAACAACTCCAGGAACTCCTGGCGCTGGGCCAGGGGAAGCTCCAGGGATGCGATGATGAAGTCCGCCAGCCAGCCCGGCTCGCTAGCGTTGGCCGCTGCCACGTATGCCTCGCTGGGCAGCTTGGGTGAGAGCTCCACCACCTTCTGGAAGAGGGAGAGGGCCGCCCGCATCAGGGTCTCCTCCCCCGGGCTGGTGGAAGCTGGCTCAGCGATGGGGAGCACCCGGGCATAGAAGCAGTCCCCCTCCGTTCTGACCTGGGCTACCTTGACCCGGCGCTCTCCCTGGACCCAGATGGCAGCACTGCCATCGGGCAGGCGGAGCACCCGGTTGATAACGGCTTGCGTGCCCACGGAGTAGAGGCTGTCCACGGTCACCGCCGAGGCGTCAGGGTCCCGCCGGGCCACTACTACCACCGTCTGGTCCCCATCCATAGCCACTTCCACCGCCTTGAGGGAGGTGCGGCGCATTACCAGGAGTTGGGCATAGGTCTTGGGAAAGACCACGGTATCCCTCCGGGGAAGGAGGGGTAGGACCAACTCCTCATTCTTGGACTGAGAACGGCGTCGGGGCATGCTCCTCACCTGAGCCTAGTTAGCAAGGCTAGTGTAGCATACCTTTGTGCCTTGACCCAATAGTGGACATCCCAGGCCGCTTAGGAACACCCCCTGCGAAGCAAGGGGCATGAAGCCCCCGGCTTCAGCCGGGGGTAGTAGCGGGAAACAACCTCTATGCTGGCCCTTTGCCCCCGCCCCACACTTAGGCTAGAATGGGCGCGAGCCGCCCATGTCCACCATCACCCCCGTCCGCCGCCAGTACCTGCGCATCAAGCAGCGCTACCCCGATGCCATCCTCTTCTTCCGCCTGGGCGACTTCTACGAGACCTTCGAGGAGGACGCCCGCATCGCCTCCCGGGAGCTGGAGATCACCCTCACCTCCCGGGAGTTGGGGAAAGGGCAGCGAGTGCCCATGGCCGGCATCCCCTACCACGCCCTGGACTCCTACCTGGGCAAGCTCATCTCCAGGGGCTACAAAGTTGCCCTCTGCGAGCAGCTTTCGCCTCCGGGCAAGGGCCTGGTGGAGCGGGAGGTGGTGCGAGTGGTCACTCCGGGCACCGTGGTAGAGCCCTCCCTGCTGGAGCAGAAGGCCAACAACTACCTGGCCACAGCTATTACTGAGGGGGAGTGGGCAGGCATAGCCTACGCCGACGTCACCACCGGGGAGTTCGCCACGGCTCAGCTACCCGCATCCCAGCTCTCCGCGGAGTTGGAGCGGCTGAGTCCCGCGGAGGTGGTGGTGCCCCGAGGCGATGAACTTCCCCCCACCCCCGCCATCATCACCCCCTTGCCCATCGAGGCCTACGATGCAGAGCAAGCCCAGGACCGCCTGCTGCGCCACTTCCAGGTGGCCTCGCTGGAGGGCTTCGGCTGCCAGGGCCTGCCCCTCGCCATCCAGGCCGCCGGGGCCATCCTCTACTACCTGGAGGAGACCCAGAAAGGGGCACTGCCCCAGCTAACCACGCTCACCACCTACTCCACCGCCAACTACATGACCCTGGACACCCACACCCGGCGCAACCTGGCCCTCTTCCCCGAGGGCGGCAACCGGAGCCACTGCCTGCTCCAGGTCCTGGACCTGACCCGCACCGCCATGGGGGGACGCCTCCTCAGGCGCTGGCTGGGACAACCCCTGCTGGACCTGGGGCAGCTCAACCAGCGCCTGGACGGAGTAGCCTGGCTGCACTCCCATCCCATGGAGCGGGCACAGGCCCTCTCCCTGCTGGGCTCCCTGGCCGACCTGGAGCGCCTGGTGAACCGCATCCGGGGCTACCTGGCCGGGCCGCGAGAGGTGCTGGCCCTGCGCCGGACCCTAGAGGCCATACCCCAACTGCGGGAGGCGCTGACCTCGGCAATTGTAACGCCTGGGATGAAGACAGAGCGCGCTTTGGGCAGCGATTCTCCCCCTCTCTCTGACTCTCTCCCTTCAGGGGAGAGAGGAAAACCCCTCTCCCTCGACGGGAG
>JACPQK010000003.1 GCA_016190535.1 Chloroflexota bacterium
CCTGGCAGGTCGAAGTCCCGCCCTGAAGGGCGGGGCTACGTTGCACGACAGGAATACTATATGGCGGCCCCTGAAGGTACTAGCCCTGGCCTTCAGGCCAGGGTTACGGGCCTATGTCATGCCGATTTTGACAGGAGCGAAGCAATCTCGTGCCCGTCCCTGAGTAAGCCTTGAGATTGCTTCGTCGTCCCGATGCGACATCGGGACTCCTCGCAATGACATTACCGGCGAACTTCAGGGACACCACACTAGAATAGAATATTCCTCCGAGAATATGGGGTAGGCAAGTTCCTCTCCCTCTGGGAGAGGAGCAAGGTGAGGGCACCCTCATCCTCGCCTTCTCCCAAGGGGAGAGGGAATAGGCCCTATTTCCGTGTAACGGCCGCAGCCTGCTGGCAAGCACCCTCAGGGGGAGAGCCAGGTGTAGGAGTAGACCCCGTTGGTGATGAAGCTCACGTTGTTGGTGGCGAAGGTATAGGAGTAGCTGTTGCTGCCCAGGGAGACCACCCCCGGTGGCTCAGCATAGCCAGGCACCTGTCTCAGGTAGGCGGAGACGCTGACCCCACCCACGGTGGCGGTGATGATGTAGTCCTTGTAGGCCTTGACATAGACCCAGGTATCCCCTGGGCCTCCTGAGGCGGCGAAGGCCGCCGTGGTCTTGCTCTGGGTCCCCCGGGAGTTGTCAAAGACTAAGGTATAGACCCCGCCGCTACCGTCCGTGGCAGGGTCCACGGCGATGGCAGCGGTGCGGTTGAAGGTGGCCGTGGCCGAGGTGAAGCCCGTGTCCAGGATAGGCTGCTCCGTGGGCCATCTGTCAAGCTGGCCCGGTGGGTAGGGCTGGTTGGTCCTGTTGTCCACGGGCATGCCCGCCCATACGCCCAGCCGGGAGATGCCGGCGGGGCTATAGGCCCAGTTCACCTGGAGGGTGCCCGCCTTGACATTGTAGAGGCGTATCAGATAGGTATAGCCGCCGGGTATGGTGGCGAGCTGGGGGTGCGTCACCCCGGGGTCCACGTAGTTCAGTTGTGTAGCAGGCCTGGCCTGGGTGCCCGTGGGCAGCGAGATGGTGATAGTGGGCGTGTAGTCGTTCACCGTGACCGAGGGGGCGCTGTAGGAGGTGGTGATAGTGAAGGTCTGGAAGGAGCCCCCGGTATGGGGCTGGGTGGTGGTATACGTGGTGCCTACCCCGTCGGCCCCCCGGATGAGGTCGGCAATCACCCGGTTGATGGACGTCTCAGCGGCATAGACCTTCATCCGCTGCTCCCGCTCGTTGCCGCCCTTCTGGAGCATGGTGGCGAGCTGGGAGAGGAGGGGCGTGAGCACCAGCATCCCTGCCGCCAGCAGGACGATGGCCAGGGGCAGGATCTGTCCCCGGGAGCCTTTCACCCTCACCCCCACCCTCCCCCGTCGAGGGGGAGGGGACTTTTCCTCCCTCCCCTGGTGGGAGGGAGCGAGAGGGAGGGGGCTAGTCCTTTGCATTCCTTGTTCTTCTCTCATGGGCTAGCAATGAAGACCACCTGGTTGGAGGAGAGCGTGAAGTTGGCGCTGCCATCCGCTGTCACTTTTAGGTATACCACCCTGGTGCCGTTGATGTAGGACACCTTATCGGGGTCTAAATAGAAGGAGTGGGTGGTCTCGGTATCGGCCTGGGTAAAGGTGAAACCGGAGTCGGCCACGGTGGGGTAGCCGGAGGCATCCTTGACGAAGAAGTTCATGCTCACATTAGTCCTGTTTGCCTTGCCCGTGAAGCGTATCTCGATCTGGCTGATGGTGGCTGGGGTGGACATGGTCTGGCTGTAGGCCTCCCAGGCCACCGCCTTGGTGCCACCCGTGGTGGAGTTCACTATGTAGAAATCGGTGTCTACACTCTGGAGGGAAGCGGCATTGCCCGACACGTAGGTCCCGGTGAGCACCGTGGGATTCGCCGCCACGTAGTAGAACTCCGAGCCCGGGGGTGGCGGGGGTATGGGTGCATCTCCGGGTGGGGAGACCAGAGGCTCGGACTCGTAGCGCAGCCAGGCCACCACGGTGGCAGTTCGGGTGATGTCCCCGATGGCCGGGGCCTCCAGCACGGTGGGGGTGAGGGTCACCGTCACCTTGCTCTGGGCCGGGGACCAGGCGAAGGCCACGTGGCTCTCCTGCTGGATATCCGCCGCCACCTGGACAGTGGACTGGACTACCCCGTCCATCTTCTCCTGCCGCATCAGGGCCTTGAGGGTGGGATTATAGTAGTAAATGGCCTGGTAGGTGACGGTGGTCTCTCCCGTGTAGTCCTCCCAGGTATAGGTCCCGTACATGGGGCTGGTGCCAGTGGTATAGCCTTCGGCGGAGTTAGCGTCCCGAGTCAGCCAGTAGCGGGCGAGCTGTATCCGGTTCTCCACCGAGAGCTTGGCCCCCTCCTTGGGCACCTGGGTCAAGGTGAGGGAGAGGGCCGCGACCAGGGTAGTCACCAGCAGGCCGGTCACGGCCAGGGCAATCACCACCTCCACCAGGGTAAAGCCCCGGGCTGCGCGGGGGGCCTCCACTCTGTGGCACACAATAGAGCTAGAGCGAAGGGAAGCATCTTCCCCCTCACCCTGACCCTCTCCCGTCCAGGGAGAGGGAATATTGTTCTCCCTCCCCTGGCGGGAGGGAGCTAGAGGGAGGGGGTGGCCCCACCACATCCGAGGGCCGAAGGCCCTGAGATTATCCCCACCAGCAGAGGGGGCGAGGTGCCCCCCCCGGCGGGCTCTCCTGGACTCACGGGCTATCATGTTACTGCTGGGCCCGCCCTCCGGCAGGGGGTTCCAGAGAAGGGTCTGGGCCTGCGGCCCAGTCATCTGCGCACCTTGTAGGCCCGGAGGCTCAGGTCCCCCCGCACTCCCGTTACGGTGACCGTGACCAGTTGCACCGTTTCTTGGGTAGCCGCGGACAGGGGGGCGGGATAGGTGTAGGTAACCGGCGGCGTGGCCGAGATGGAGATAGAGTACCCCTCCGGGGCGGTGATCAAGGTGTAGCTGGAGGCGCTTTCCTGGTAGGGCTGGCGCTGCACCTCCTCCATCTGGCTCTGGGCCAGCTCCAGGGCCAGCGAGCGGTCATAGGCGTGATCGGTGCTGGTGATGAGAGAGGCCAGCCCGGTGAGCAGAGCAGGCAACACCATGGCGATGAGGCCCAAGGTCAGTACCGTTTCCAGGACTGTTGCCCCTTTTTGGCCGTTAGCTGGGGGTCTCATGGCACCAATCCCTATTATATGACAAACGCCATTCCGGGAGGTTGCTTGTTAATGTCATCCTGAGGGAGTGCAGCGACTGAAGAATCTACGTGTTGCAGGTTCAGGCGTAGACGCTGTCCTGAGCCTGGCGAAGGATTCTTCGCGCCGCTCAGAATGACAGAAAACGGCGTCTCCTTGACCTTTTGAGGCAAGGTCCCCTTGACGGGAGAGGGCACAGTGGGGGGATGAGACCACGCCCCTCTCGGCACATATCTCCCCCTCCCTCTAGCTCCCTCCCGCCAGGGGAGGGAGTTTTATTTA
>JACPQK010000031.1 GCA_016190535.1 Chloroflexota bacterium
ATCCAGGCCATTATAGCGTGGGGAGAGAAACAGGCGCTAGCAAGACGAAGCTTCTGTCGGGCAGGTTAGGAAACCTGCCTCGTCCGGGTCCGGTTAGGAACCCCGACCTGCAGATTCTAGTAGTTAGTCCGGACAGAAAGTTGTCATTCTGAGCCCGCCCCTGGCGGGCGAAGAATCTGGGGAGGGGCCCCCACCCCAGACCCTTCGTCGTCTGCCTCCAGCGGACTCCTCGGGGTGATAATAAAGAGAAAGTTTTCTCCTGGACTAGATACTAGCAAGGCTGAGCAAAACGAGCGCCCCGAGGGATCGGGGCGCTCTCAGGTCTGATATTCCTTTGGGCTAGAGGGGACACTCCACTATCAGGGGAGCTTTCAGGGGCCGGGTGTGGATGCCGCACTCGCCCCCGCACTTGCTGGTGCCCACCCAGCGGCCCGCCCGCTCGTTGCCGTCATTGGTGATGCGGGTGCAGGGGGAGCACCCCAGGGAGCGGTAGCCCTGGGCATACAGGGGGTTCACCGGCACCCCGTGGAGGGCCAGGTACTGCCATATCTCCCGCTCATGCCAGAGGAGGATGGGGTTGAGCTTGATGAGGCCCTTGTCCCGCTCCTCGACCTCCTGGTAATCGGTGCGGGTGCGCCCTTCCGTGCAGCGCAGGCCGGTGACCCAGCAGGCCACATTCATCTGCTCGATGGCCCAGCGGGTGGGCTTGACCTTGAGGATCTCGCAGCAGAGGTCGGGATCAATACGATAGAGTTCGGGGTCGGGGAGGGGCTCGTCGTTGCGGAAGACGCGAAGCTCGGGGTAGCGGGCTACCTGCTGCTCCATGAACTGGACGGTCTGGGATGGCTTGAACCGGGTAGTGACGATGAAACCGCGGATATTGGGGGTCACCTGCTTGGCCAGGTGCCATACCGCCACCGAGTCCTTGCCCAGGCTGTTGGCCACCACCAGGCTGTCCCCGAACTCCTGGTAAGCCTCCCGGATGAGGCCCAGGGAGCGGTCCACCTTCTGGGCGAAGTTCAGCCCATCTACCAGTGACTTGAGTCCTTCTGAGCTGGGATTGTCCCTCATTTTGTTGTATCCTCCTGTATTGCTACGGCGTATCTCTGCCGTTCGTTACTTGCCTGCTGAGGCCGCTCCACCCTCAATGCCAGATTCGGGTTACTACGTTGAAGTTGAGGCCGATGAGCAGCGAGCCCGTCATAAACGCCAGGCCCTTGGCGGGAAGGCGGCGACAGATATAGGCGGCCAGGGGCGCTGCCACAATCCCCCCCAGGGCCAGCGCCACCACCAGGCCCACCGGGAACTGCCCCAGGCCCTGCCTTATTAGAATAGTGCCTGCCACGGTGGCGGCCGCGAAGACCTCCGCCAGGTTCACCGTGCCTATGGCGTGGCGGGGCTGCCCTTTCTCGATGAGGAGCACGCTGGACGTAGCGATGGGCCCGTAAGCGCCGCTGAGACCGTTGACAAAACCGGCCACGAAGCCCACCAGGCCCAGCTTGCCCTGGGAACCGTTCCTGGCCCGCTCCACCAGCCACCGAAGACTGCCCCGGGGGCAGTTTTCGCATTGCTTGTCCCACCCTCCGATGTCGCAGGGGGCGTGTCGGCGTACTGCCCGCCAGACAATGAGCAGCCCCATGCCCAGCAGGAGAAGGCTGATCCAGGGCTTGGCTGTGGCGGGCGAGACGGAGGTCAGCGCGTAGCCACCCAGAAAGCCCCCCACTACTCCCCCCACTGCCAGCGGCAGCAGCCAGTCCCGGCGGACGTTGCCCAGGCTCCAGTGGGACAGGCCGGAGGCCAGCCCGGTGAGGACCTTGGCAGCGTTCACTACGGCTACCGCTACGGCCGGGGCAAAGCCCGTGGCAATCATCAGGGAAGCAGAGAAGACTCCAAACCCCATCCCTAAGCTGCCATCTATCAACTGGGCAAGCCCACCTATGACGACCACTGCCAGGAAGACAGAGGGTGCCGTCATCGCCTAGTCCGCACCGCGCTGGATGAGCAAGCGGTAGTGTTCGCCTTCCGGGTGTACCTGGAGGATGCGGTGCCCTTCCGCCTTGAGGCTGCGGGGCACATTGCGCATGGGCTCGCCATCATCCAGGGTCACCTCCAGGGTGTCCCCGGGGGCCATCTCCTCCAGCCTGAGCTTGATGTAGACGAAGTTGGTGGGGCAGAGCACCCCCCGCAGGTCCAGGCGCTCGGCATCAGGCATAGAGGTTGCCTCCCGCCCAGAACTTGCGGCGGGCCTGGGGCACAGTGATAGCCTCCAGCCCCAGGGGTTGCACTACTTCCGTCAGGTAGGAGTCCAGTCCCACCCGAGCGATGGTGGCCCCGATGCGCTCCCGGCCCTGCCCCTTCCCCCGGTACCACTCCAGGGTACGCTCCAGGAGGACGCAGACCTGGTCGTCGGAGAGGAACTGGGCCACCTCGTAGGCGAAGAGGGGGTGCTTGCCATGCCTGCCCCCCACCCGGGCCAGCCAGCCCTTGCGCTGGGCCACCATGGCGTCCACCGGGCAGACCTTCACGCAGTCGCCGCAGTAGTTGCACTTGTCCAGGTCCCTCACCGGGAGCCCGCCCTCCATTTTGAGGGCCTTCTCCTCGCAGGCCTTGACGCACAGCTCGCAGCCGTTGCACAGGCCCTCCTCCAGGCTAGGCTCCAGGATGCCCTGGAAGCCCAGGTCCATCTCCCGGGTGCGGAAGCAGTCTATGGGGCAGCCGGAGAAGGACACCTTGAACTTGTGGTGACCCGTGGGCTGTCCGAAGTAGCGGCGGTCCACCTCCCGGCACAGAGACTGGGTGTCCATCAGGCCGTTGGGGTTATAGGTGCATCCGGCGCAGGCGGTGGGCACCCGCACCCTCGGGCCGCAGGAGGCCACGGACCAGTCCACCTCCCGCAACTCCTGGGCAATGGCATCGAAGTGCTGGTAGTGGACGTAGGGGATCTCCACCGACTGGCGGACAGAGATGTGGACCTCCCCTTTCCCGTACTTGTCGGCCAGCTCGGCGGCCTTGCGGAGCTGGCGGGCGGTGAGGCTGCCCCCGGGACAGCGCAGGCGCACGG
>JACPQK010000033.1 GCA_016190535.1 Chloroflexota bacterium
CAGGGCCTCCCGGCTCCCGGCGATGACCACCTGCCCCGGGCAATTAAGGTTGGCGATATGGGCGCCGCTGTCCCGGCACAGCGCCTCGGCCGCAGGCCGGTCCACCCCCAGCAGGGCCGCCATACCCCCCGGGTTGCTCTCACCAGCCTGCTGCATGAGGTGCCCCCGCTCGCGCACCAGCCGAAGGCCCTGGGGGAAGTCCACCACTCCCGAGGCTATCAGGGCGGTGTACTCGCCCAGGCTGTGGCCCGCTACCATGGCTGGCTGGGGGACCACGCCGGCTGCCCTAAGGCAGGCCCAACTCACCGTCATTATGGCGGGCTGGGAGTTCTCCGTCTGGCGGAGCTCCTCCTCAGGCCCTTCAAAGCAGAGGTGGGAGAGGGGGAAGCCCAGGGCCTCGTCCGCCTGAGCGAAGACGGCCCGGGCCGCGGGAGAGGCCTCGAAGAGGTCGCGCCCCATACCCACAAACTGGGCCCCTTGGCCCGGGAATACGTAGGCGAGCCGGTCAGCCACGGGGGGACTTCGCGTCTAGATACTGGGGCAAACGGGAGAGAAGGGCCTCGGCCTGGGCCATGATCTCCTGGACTATCTCCCGGGCAGGCTTGATATCGTTGACCAGGCCCGCGGATTGCCCCGCCATCAGTGAGCCGCTCTCCACGTCTCCCTCTATCACTGCCAGGCGAAGCTTACCCGCGCCGAAGTTTTCCAGGTCCGGCACTGAAGCCCCGTCCTTCTCCATCGCCTGGAACAGGCGGGACATCCTGTTCTCCAGGGTACGCACCGGGTGCCCCGTGGAGCGGCCAGAAACGGTGGTGGACCTGTCCCGGGCCTCCACTATCTTCTGCTTGAAGTTGATGTGGGCAATACACTCTGTGGCGCAGACAAAGCGGGTGCCCATCTGTACCCCCTGAGCGCCCAGGGCCAGGGCAGCCACCAGGCCTCGGCCGTCGGCGATTCCTCCCGCCGCCACCACCGGGACGCTCACGGCGTCCACCACTTGAGGCACCAGGGGGAGAGTACAGGTCTCTCCCACATGGCCTCCGGACTCCATACCCTCGGCGATGATGGCATCGGCCCCGGACCTCTCCAGCCTTTTGGCCAGGGCAACGCTGGGCACCACAGGTAAGCTGATGATTCCCGCTTCCTTGAAACGGGGCAAGTGTACCCCTGGATTGCCCCCGCCGGTGGTCACCACGGGCACCTTTTCCTCGATGACCACATTGACAATCTCCTGGGCAAAGGGGGACATGAGCATGACGTTGACCCCGAAGGGCCGGTCTGTTCCCTGGCGGGCGAGCTGGATCTGCCGACGTAGCCACTCCGGGGGGGCATTACCGGCACCGATAACACCCAGGCCCCCCGCATTGGAGACAGCCGAGGCCAGCTCGGCCGTACCGGCCCAGGCCATACCCCCCTGGATTATGGGGTAGTCGATACCCAGCAGCTTACATAGGGTAGTTTGGATCAATCCTGTCTCGCTCCACAGTCAAGTGAGGGATAGGTGGGGCTATTTCTTCTCGGTGGTCTTCACCTTGAGGACTTCCCTACCGGCGTAGGTGCCGCAGGAGGGGCACACCTGGTGAGGCTTGGCCAGTGCCCGGCACCGGGGGCAGGGGACCAGCACAGGCAGGACCAGGCTGGCGTGGGCCTGGCGTTTGCCTCGCCGAGTGGCGGATACTTTTCTCTTGGGTAGTGCTCCCATGTTGCTTAGCCTCTTTCTTTAGTCTTCACCAGGGTTCTGGCCCTTGGCTAAATCCCTGAGGGCTGCCCACCGGGGGGCGTGGGGGCTGTTAGAGCATTGGCACAGCTCCAGGTTAAGGTTCTGGCCGCAGGTGGGGCAAAGCCCAGCGCAGTCCGGTCGGCACAGGGGCTTCATAGGTAGAGCCAGAAGGCTCTGCTGGCGAAGGGCCTCCGTCAGGTCCAGGATATGATGCTCGTCAATGATAAAAAGCTCCTCCTCTCCCAGGGGGAGGGGCACCGGAGTTCCGCTATTGACGTCTATAGTAGGGAAGAACTCCTCCTCCAGGTCCGCATGGATCTCCTGGGAGTAGAGGGAAAGGCAGCGGCTACAGACACAGGCCACCCAGGTGGTTACCGGCCCCCGCACCAGGACGCCCCGATTGGTGCGAAGCAGCAGGACAGTTCCGGAGACGGGCTTGGGGTCTTCCCCAGGCACCTCCAGAGGCTCGGTGAGGGAGTACTGTCGGGTAGAACCTACGGGGTCTTTAAGCAACTGTGCCACGTTAAACTTCATGAGACACTATCCCGATAGTGAAACCAAGCCAGTATAAGGGCGGAGCTCTCCCCCTGTCAAGGCGCAGTTGGCGCCCGTAGGTCAGGGCCCCAGCCCTGACCGCAAGGGTCTGTCATATCTGGTCGGGGCTAGGGCCCCGACCTACAGGGATTTGTTCACAGGCTCTGAGCGTGCCGAAGGAGGGGGTGTTCATCGTCCCCGGGCCATACTGGACATAATCAATCGCTATTCTTGCGGGCTCCCAGCCGAAATCCGTGGATTCTTGATATATGCCAGGCTGGGCACAAATGGGGCCCAACAATCATCTCATGGGTTGTACTTGATACCCCAGACTGAACCCTGGGGCTTAGCTTCCAGATTACCATGCCCACGGCTTGAGCCTGGGGTTAGCAATCCACGGATTACGGCCGGGGTCGTTGGGGAACACGCCATCCTTCCGAGGAAGGATGGGGCATCTGGCCCCCTGTTGAGGCAAAAAGGGTATTCCTAAAAGGCCTGTAACCGCTCAGGCTTCTATCTGGACGGCAATAGTAGTCCCCGCGCCAGGATGCGAGGCAATGCTGAAGGAACCGCCTATTAGCTCGGCCCGCTCCCGCATACCGAGCAGTCCCAGCCTGCCGCCATTAGCTAGGCCGTTGAGTTGCCCCGGCAGGACAAATCCGCGGCCATTATCGGCCACCACCAGGTGCACCCATCCCTCCATGAAGGTCACGGTAATCTTCGCCTGGCTTGCCCTGGCGTGTTTCTCGGCATTGGTCAGGGCCTCCTGAACGATTCGGAAAAGGGCTACCTCCTTTTCAGGAGACAGTCGTCGAGGGGAGCCCTCCACCAGGAACTCGGTAGGCAATCGCGCCGAGAGCCGCTGGGCCAGTCCTTCCAGGGCGGGCACCAGTCCCAGGTCGTCGACTACCGAGGGGCGCAAGTCCCGGCTGAAACGGCGCAAGCTGTCCAGCAGCGCCTGGGAGCGGCGCCTCACCTCCCTAATCCCCTCTGCCAGATAGTCTGGGCTGTCCCGTTCCAGAGATTCGAGGCTCCTGCCTACCGAGACCAGCCCTTGCACGGTATCGTCGTGGAGCTCTCGAGCGATACGGCGGCGTTCTTCCTCCTGGGCAACCACTATCCCCCGGGCATAGCGCTCCAGCCTCTGTTTCGCTTCTCGCTCCCGTTCCTGCTGTCGCCTCACCCGGTCTACCTGCCAGCCGATAAGGCCACCGCTGATCACAATCACGGCTATTTCGCCCACTTCAGCCAACCGCTCTGGACCTGCGTGGTGTAGCAGGAAATGAGGGCTTAGAGCGATCCCTGCCACCAGGGCCGCCCCGAGACCCCCCCTCCAGCCATACCACAGGGCACCATAGACCGTGGGGAGGAAAGCCAGGGAGGTAAACAGGCCCAGCAGCTCATCGGGGGCAATGAAATAGTGGAGCCAGATAACAAGGGCCAAGGCACCCGTCAGGAGCCAGAACCTGTAGTGTCCCCGTAAATAGCCCAAGGCAGCAGGGGCGGCTCAGCCCCCGGGGGGAGTCTCGCCCACGTCCTCCAGAGTTATCCAGCCCTTACGCAGCGCCAGGATAACCGCCTCGGTGCGGGAGCCCACACCCATCTTTCGGAAGATGTTGGTCAGATGGGCCTGAACCGTCCTGGTGCTTATGGCGAGCCTTTCCCCGATGGCGTTGTTGTCCAGGCCCCGGCCTGCCAGCTTCAGCACCTCTAGCTCCCGGTAGCTCAGCTCCTCGGGCGCACCCGGGGCAGGTCCACCTCTCTTCACAAAGCGGTTGAGGACCTTTCGGGCAATGGAGGGGTGCAGTACCGCCTCGCCCGCCCGGGCAGCCCGGATGGCGTCCACCAGCTCCCGGCTGCTAGAATCCTTGAGTAGATAGCCCGCAGCCCCCGCCTCCAGCACGGCGAAGACATACTGGTCGTCGTCATAGGCCGAGAGGACCAGCACCGCCGTGGCAGGGGA
>JACPQK010000036.1 GCA_016190535.1 Chloroflexota bacterium
ACCAGGGCATCCTCGGCGTGACAGGCCGTGCAGGCGCTGCGCCCGGCGATTGTATGCTGGATGAGGGGAGGCGATACCGCAGAGGGGTCATGGCAGGCCACACAGGCCCGGTCCTGATAGGCTGTATGGGGTGGCTGCAGTTGGGCCAGCTTTACCCTGGTGTGACAGGTGGTACAGGCCTCGTTGCCCTGGAGCCTGTGGGTAACGAGGGGGGGCAGGACGGTAGGCCCGCTGTGACATACCTGGCAGGTCTGGTTGCTCCGCCCGTTATGGGAGGTAGGCAGAGGGTCCAGGCCCCCTTGAGCGTGGCAGGTGGTACAGCTCTGCCTCCCCTGGATGGCGTGGACGAGTACAGGGGCCTGCACCGCCTGGGGGATGGGCAGCCCGTGGCACATCATGCAGGTCTTGTCTGTGCGGACCTGATGCGAAGCTGGCAAAGGGGAGATCCCCACAGGGGCATGGCAGGTGGCACAGCTTTCCTTACCCTCCAAGGGGTGGGCCAGCCTGGCTGCCCAACCGGGAAGGGCCTGGTGACATTCCTGGCAGGAGGAGTTGGGGCGTCCCTCGTGGCTGACGGGCACCGGCCACATCACATAAGGCCCGTGGCAGACCAGGCAGTCCTCCCTCCCCTGGGTGGTATGGGGGATGAAAGGCCCTGCCTCCTTGGGCGGTATCTGGGGGATGGGGGTAGGCGTGGGCAAAGGCCCGGTGGCAGATGGGGAGGGCGAGGGGGTAACAGCCTCAGGTGGGGAGGTCGCTGGGGCCGTGGCCGTTCCCTGACAGCCCGCCAATACCAGGATAGTCAGGAATAGGCCCAAGGCCCCTGCTATCCACAGTATCTTCCCTTGTTCCGCCCGCTGCCTCAGGGTAGTCCGGTAGTTGTCCATTAGCTAAGCCTCTTCCCTGGCCCCCACCCTTGCCCAGGGGGGGACGATATAGAGCAATAGAGCGAATACGATTAGGGGCAGCATCATTACCCCTGCGGCGGCCAACACCCCCTCTCTGCCCATCAGCGGCGGGTTGTAAGTGAGGAGTCCGCGCAGGCTCTTGGAGAAGAGCTGCCCCCCGATGACCACGTTCCAGCGCATGGCGAAGACCCCGGTCAGCACCAGGGCGGCGGCAACAAAGGACAGGGCTGTGCCCCAGCGCTGCCTGAGCCAGGACATGCCGCTTGCCCCCAGCAGGAGGAGGGGCAGCAGCGATCCCAGGCCTAGCTGGACACCCAGGTAGGTGTAGCGGAGCTTCTGGGTAATTAGCTGGGAGATGATCTCCCAGCTCTCCTCGGACTCATAGAGCATGGCCAGCACCTCCAGGCCTTCCAGGGTCAGGTCTATGATCAGGAATCCGATGAGCCACTGGGCCAGGGTGGCCACGCACTCCCTGTCCAGGGGTGCCCTCCTGAGCTTGCTGACCAGGACGTAAAGGATAAGGAGGAGCGCCATCCCGGAGACGATGGCCGAAAGCAGGAAGATCAGGGGCATCAGGGGTGTGGACCACCAGGGGTTGGCCTTGACGGCGCCGAAGATGAAGCCCACGTAGCCGTGCAGGATGCTGGCCGAGGGTATTCCGAGGAAGGCCAGGATGCGGGCCAGCCTCTCGTCGGTATGCAGCGCCCGCTGGGAGACGTCGAAGCTGCCCAGGGCCAGGGCGGAGTAGAGTAGCTTCCTCAGCCCCTGGCTGGACTGGGCGTAGGCCACGATGTCCCGGCGGAAGACAAGCCAGACCTCAGCCACCACCAGCAACAGGTAGAAGGACCAGATGAAGCCGAAGCCCGACATGGCGGAGGTGAAGTTGGGCCGCAGGAACATCTCCAGGGCCCGCTCCGGCCTCCCCAGGTGCAGGAGCAGGGGCAGGGGGGCAACCAGCAGGAAGGCCAGGGCAGTGATCAGGGAGAAACGCGCGATGGGTTGGAACTTGCTGATGCCGAACACGTGGTAGAGGGCCGATACTATGAAAGACCCGGCCACCAGGCCCGTGATGAAGGGGTAGAGCACGATGAGCAAGCTCCACTGGGTCTCCAGCTCGTTGGGGTAGGCAAAGCCGGACATAGTTTAGCGCACCCCCTCTTCCAGGCCGATGTAGTAGACCTTGGGCCGTGTCCCCAGGGCCTCCTTAAGGACATAGACCCGCTGCTCCCTAAGCACCCGGGCCACAGGGCTGGCCGGGTCCCGAACATCTCCGAAGAGCCTGGCCCCCACGGGGCAGGCCTCCACGCAGGCGGGGGACAGGCCCTTGGTGATGCGGTGATAGCACCAGGTGCACTTGTCGGCCACACCCACCTGTCCCGTGGGCGTGACCTGGGCATGGGGGGGCACCAGGTACCTGGCCCCGTAGGGGCAGGCCTGAATGCAGTAGCGGCAGCCGACACAGGCCTCCTGGTCCACCAGGATTACCCGCTCGTCCGTCATATAGGTTGCCGCCACGGGGCAGACCCTGACGCAAGGGGGGTTCTCACACTGGTTGCAGAGCTTGGGCACGAAGAAAGTCTTCCTGATCTCCAGGCCCTGGTACTTGGCGTTGGCGGGCGCTGAGCCGAAGCCATACATGCCCGCCTCTGGGGAGTCCACGTAGACCTGCCCCTGCTCGCTGATAACGTACCTCTCCACCCAGGTCCTGGTAGTATGGGGCTCCGGGGGCACCCGGTTCTCCGCCTTGCAGGCCGCCACGCAGCGGCCACAGCCGATACACTTGGTGGTGTCGCAGACGAAGGCCCAGGGATGGCCCGCCTCCTGCCCTCCGGCCTGGGGAAGGGCCTTGCTGGCCACGGGAGCGGGCACCAGCAAGGGTATTCCCCGCGACACCAGGACGGCACCGGCCAGAGCGGCCCCCCCCTTCAGAAACTGTCGTCTGGTTACACCCATTGGGGACACCTCACCGCGTCTCATGGCACCGAGTGCAGGTCGCATCGGAGCGGCCCTGGTGGTTATCGGGTATCTTCAGGGGCTCCTTGACCCCGGGTAAATGGCAACTGGAACATGAGGCCCGTCCCTCCAGGGGATGGGGGATGCTGGGGCCCAGGCGCGGGGCACGGGGGTCGTGGCAGGTGACACAGAGCCTCTCGCCGCCGTGCTCCGCCAGGTCCACCTGAGGGAAGGCGCTGGGCCGGGAGGGGAGGCGGGCGTGGCACAGGCCGCAGAACTCCCGGGAGGTATCAGCAACGAGCTTGGCACCGGACTCCATGTGGGCCGCCGTGGGGCCGTGGCAGCTATCGCAGTTCACGGTGCTGTGCTCCGACTTCTGCCAGGCCGCGAACTCCCGGGGGTGGCATTCCTGGCAGGAGGCGGCGCCCTGGTGGCCTGGGGTCAGGGCGGCCCATTGCCGGGCGTTGCTCGCCTGGCTCCCCTCCTGGTAGAAGCCGGAGCGGGCCAGCAGGGTGATGCTGGGCGGGGAGCGGAACAGGGCGAGGCCCAGCGCCAGCATGCCCAGGAGGGCGGCCGCCCGGAGAAGGTGTCTCACCTTATCGCCTCCACCTGGTGGCAGACCAGGCAAGTCTGGTTGGTGCGCCCTACGTGAGAGGGGGTGAAGCGCCTGAATCCCAGAGGCCCGTGGCAGACCAGGCAGTCCTCCCAGCCCTCGGTGCGATGGAGAATAGGGGGTGGGGCCAACTGGTAGACTGGCCGTGCCCGGCCTGCGGCCGTGGCGGCCACTTCCGGGGGTATCTGGTAGTGGCACAGATTGCAGCCGGCAGGCACCACCCCATTGACTTCACGGGCGCCCTTCTTTGCCAGCTCCCCGTGGCAGCGGAAGCACCCCTCATGGGTCAGGAAGTTGGAGTGGGTCTGCCAGTCCACCTTCATCTGGGGGAAGATCACCAGGGGAGTGAGCCGGCTAAGCTCGGCCTGGGCCTGGGCGATGGCTTCTCTCTTCTCCACCAGGAGTTGGGGGTAGTTCGTCTGATAGAAGGCTGTTATCCGCTCTATCTTGGCCTGGGCCGCTTCCAGGATGGCGCTGGTGGGCGTCAGTGCCTCCACGGCCAGCTTCTTGATGAAGGGCAGGGATGGGTCTATCCTGCCGGAGGCCAGGGCGTCGTCCACCAGCTCGTCGGGAGAGCGGAAGATATGGGTGGCCCGGTTGTGGCAGTCCACGCAGTCCATGAGGCGCTTACCCGCGGCGATGCTCTGCGGGGTGACCCGTTCGACAAGCTCGGGGTTTATGTACTCCGTAAGCTGGCCGCCAGCGCCTTCCACCCCTACCCAGGCGACCCCCCGCCGGGTGTCGTCCAGGGTGAGGAGCCAGAGCTTGCTGGCGATGTGCCAGTGGATGTCCCTGGCCTGGCCTGGCTCCCCCCCACCCACCTTGAAGGCCAGGGCGTTGGTCTCCGGGGTGTTGCCTTCATCGGGCAGGAAATGCCTGTAGACCCGCAGCCTGTCCTGGGTGAACTTCTGGGGCCAGTGGCACTGCTCACAGGTCTCCCGGGCCGGGCGGAGGTTCTCTACGGGGGAGCTGATGGGGTGAGGATAGGTATTGAACACGGTGGCTACCACCAGGGGCAGCCCCTGGATCTTGGACTTTACCAGCCAGGAGCCACCCGGTCCCACGTGGCAGGCGGTGCAGGACACCCGAGCGTGGGGGGAGGCTTGATAGGTGGTGTACTCTGGCTGCATCACCTCGTGGCAGAGGGTGCCACAGAAGGCGGGGCTGTCAGTGAACTCCAGAAGCTCGTAGCCGCCCACCAGGAGCAGGCTAAACTCCACCAGGCCGGCAGCCAGAAAGAACTGCACCCGCCGCCGCAAGTGGGGCTCGTTGAGGTCCACCACCGGATATTTCCCCGGATTCCTGGCCCAGCGGTGCAGTCCCAGGTAGAAGATAACTCCCCCGGCGAGGAAGAAGAGGGGCAACAGCGTGTATACCAGGACGCCCATCATGGGGCGGGTATCCGTCAAGTTGGAGTAGGCCACCACTACCACCAGGGAGGCCGTAGCCGCCAGCAACAGCAGGGCCGCTAGCACCAGCCAGTCCCGGAGCCAGGGGATTCCCCAGCGCCTCATGTTTCCCTGCCTCCTGAGGAGGCTATCCCCGGCGTCTCCGGTGCTGCCCCATCGGGAGGAGGAGCCTTCGTCTCCCCGGTCACCTCGGGCTCCCCAGGGGCCTCTTCTGGGAGCTGGAGCTCCAGGGGGTGCTCCTCCCAGTAGCGCTCTCTGGGCACCCTGCCGGTGAAGATGGACTTGTTCAGAGGGAAGACCTTGGGCGTCAGGTGGGAGAAGAAGATGTGGACGATGAAGATCCAGCTCACCGCCAGCACGGCTTCATCGCTGTGGGCTACCAGAGCAACGGGGATAGCCCAGCCGGGTAGCAACTTGCTTACCAGCACGGGGTACATCAGGATGAAACCAGAGCCAGCCATGATGGGCATGCCCCAGAAGATGGCCCAGTAATCGAACTTCTCCCGGTAGTTGAAGCGTCCGTAGCGTGCCCTGGCGGGGGAGAGCCCCAGGTAGTACTTCAGATCCGCCAGCAGGTCCTGGAGGTCCCTGGGGCTGGGGAACATCTGGAAGGGGAAGGGCCTCTTCAGGAGGAGCGTGGTGTAGAGCAAGTAGGCTACGTGGTACACGCAGTCGCCCACCATGACGAAGGCGGCGATGCGGTGGGCGAAGCGGGTGCTCTCTATGCCGCCCCAGAAGCCAATCCACCACTGGCTAATGGCTAGCCCGTCGAACTTGAGGGGCAGGCCGGTGAGGGCCAGCACGATGAAGCTGGACATCATGAGAAAGTGCTGGATGCGCTGATGGATGTCAAAGCGCACCACATATTCCTGCTCCTGGTGCACGGTGGCCTGAGTTACTGCCTCCACGGTAGCTGCCAAAGTCAGCGTCTCCTCACTCAGTCTCTCGCCTCCGGGAAAGGGCCCACTTTCCGGCCTCGGCCAGGACCAGGGAGACACCCAGGGCCACCACCGAAGCGGTAAGGAAGGTAAAGAAGCGCTCGGCGTAGTGGACCACGGGGAAGTTCTCCGGGGTGGCTTCCCGGTGCCCCAGGAAACCGCTGGCAAAGCCGGTCCCCGACCCCGGGTGGCACTGTTCGCAGGTACGGGAGAGGTTCTCTACCCCGGCCACGGGGGAGGTGGGGTCTCGGGGGCTCATTATGTTGTGGGTGCCATGACAGTTGGTACAGGTGGCCTTGTTCAGTTGGCTTATCTTTTCGGTAGGACTCAGCTTCATGGCCTTGCCGTGGAAGCTCCTCATGTAGGACTCGTAGACCTTCTCCACTATGCCGTAGCGGGCCATGAGCTGGGGGTCGTCGTGGCAGCGGGCGCAGGTCTGGCTGATGTTCTGCTTGTATGCCGGGGCCTCGGGCTGGAGCACCCGGACGATGCTGTGTGGGTTGGCCTGGGGGCTGTGGCAGTCCACGCAGGTGGCCACGTCCTGGTTGCCCTGGAGCAACTGCTGGCCGTGGATGCTCTGGAGGTGCAGCTTGTACTGGTACTGGTGGCAAGTGCCACAGCGGGCGGCCAGGGAGAGCTTGTTGAGGGGGGTGGGCACCTCGTGGGGCTTGCTGGTATGACAGGTGGTACAGTCCACGTAGCGGTGGGCGGAGACATCCAGGGCCTGCTGGTTGACGTAGAGGGAGACCTCCGCCCCGTCGGAGGTAAGCAGGGTCAACTCGGGGTTGCCATGGCACTGGAGGCAAGCGTGCTCGTC
>JACPQK010000034.1 GCA_016190535.1 Chloroflexota bacterium
ATGACAGGTGGTACAGTCCACGTAGCGGTGGGCGGAGACATCCAGGGCCTGCTGGTTGACGTAGAGGGAGACCTCCGCCCCGTCGGAGGTAAGCAGGGTCAACTCGGGGTTGCCATGGCACTGGAGGCAAGCGTGCTCGTCTAGGGCGTAGGCCTTCTCTTGAAGTGTACCGACCAGTAACACGATCCCCAGTGCTCCTCCAGCCAGGCCCAGGGCGACGATGCCGCGCCGAAGCCAGTCCGCCTCCGCTAAAGGTTGTGTATGCTTAGCCATCCACCCTCGGAGTCTCACCCCTGGGCAACCAGCCTACCCGGGTGGCTAAGGACCTGGGCCAGGTCCCCCTGGCTGGTGACGGGCACCCTGTGGTGCCAGTAGATATCGATCTCCGGAGCAGCGTGGCTCACCACGATCACTCCTGGGGCAACGGCCAAGAGGTGGGCCAGATCCTTTCGGCTCTCCTCTGCACTGGAGTCCTCTATCAGGAGGAGAGACCAGTCGGCGCGAGCTATTGCCGGGCCAGCTTTGCCTTCATCCCTCAGGTCCACCAGGAGGACGTCCACATTGGGCATGCCCCGCACATAGTGGGCCAGGGCAGAGTGCCACACGGAGAGCCTCCGGAAGGCGATGGCTATCTTCAGGGAAACGGCTGCTCCTTCTCCGGGGCTGGTGGACGCTGCGCTCTTCTCCTCCATTCCGACTTCTAATTTCGTCCTTCTGGCCCCCAGGGAGTAGTATCAAGAGGTAGGATTTCGGTTACCTTTAGGATAGGGTTGGAGGCAGACACGCCCTCTTGTGACGGGGGATAGATATCTCTCCAGGCAGGTGAGAGGGGTTGAGGGTAGGTATCCTGATGGGTGGAGAAGGTGGAGGGGAAAGGTCAGGAGATCAGGCGGTAGCTCTCTGGGGGAGAGGAAGGGGCTGGCCGAAGACCTCCCGGTAGCGCTTGGCCAGTTCCTTCAACGTGGGGAGGCCGGGGCGCGCCCCCAGTCGAGCGATGGCGAAGCGGGCCATGATACCCCCGATGCGGGCGCAGGTCTCCATATCCTGGCTGTAGAGCAGGCCGGAAAGGAAGCCGGCGGTGAAGGCGTCGCCCGCCCCCGTGGTATCCAGGCTCTCTACCGTGATGGGGGGCTGCGGTACGTAGTACTCCTTCCCCGCCTGGCTCACGTAGCAGTCCAGGAACAGGCCGGGGCGGGCGGTAAGGGTTTCCCCTTTGCCGAAGGTGACCACCACCGTATCGCAGCCCAGCTCATGGCAGTGGCGGGCACCGCCGGGGACCTCCCTGCCGGTGAGTTGCCTCAGTTCCTTAGCGTTGAGGAAGACCACATGGGCCCTTTTCAGGAAGGCATCCAGCCCCCTCCAGCCCAGGGAGCAGTAGAGGGAGCCGGGAGCGAAGCTCAACCTGACCTGGGGAGACATCTCCGCCACAAGCCTTTCCTGTAACTTGCGCTGCTTCTCCCCCAGGAAGGAAGACATATGGAGGTAGCGGCTGTGGTTAACCAGTTCCAGGTCGATATCCTCCCCGGACAAATGGGAGTTTACCCCTGGTGAGAGGTAGATGGCCCGGTGGCCCCCAGCGTCGGTGAGGATCACGGCCCGCCCGGTGGGGCCCGCTTTAGCGCGGACGCCGGAGGTGTCGATGCCGGCCTCCACCATCTCCTGCTGTAGTCTTTCCCCTTCCGGGTCGTTGCCCACGACACCGATGAAGCCGGTAGCTACCCCCAGGTGGGCCAGGGCGTAGGTAGTATTGGCTGCCGAGCCCCCGGCAAAGGCACCGCTATCCTCGATAGGGGCCTCGCCGTCCTCCAGCAGGAGCCTTACCCGATAGATGTAGTCCAGGTTCAGGGACCCCAGGCCGATAAGCTGTAGCTGGTCGTTCTTAGGCACGGCGCTCACCCCAGGGCAGCGGCAGCCTGGCGCACCTGGCGGCGCAGACGCTGGTGCAGGGCGAGGACCTCCGGGGCCGGGGGCCGCCCGCCCAGCCAACGATAGTCCGCCCGGTCGTCGGTGTGGGGGAGCTTACCCTGGGCCTCCACCCAGGCCCTGGCCTGCGGGCGGCCCCCGGCCCCCCAGGCCTCCAGCAGAGGCAACAGATCGTCCAGGCGAGTTGAGGCCAGGCCCACGGTGGCCCAGGGCAGGGAGTACTCATTGGCGTTAAAGGCGATAGCCAGGCCTCCCGCCCGGTCAACGGATTCCAGCAGCCGGGCATCGGTGATGCTGTCACCCACCGCCACCACCTGGCCCATCCCCTTTCCCTGAGCCAGACAGTAAGCTTTGACAGCGACAACCTTTCGGCTGCCCCCTATGGGGCGGACCGCCCTGAGAATATGGCCCAGGGGGCTGTGGGCAGATTCCTGCCAAAAGAAGCGGTCCAGCCGTTCCTGAAGCCAGCCGTCGTCTCCTCGCGGGCTAGCGACCAGCTCCACCTCTAGCTGGGCAACCCGCAACCTCTCCCCTTCGGGGAACCAGCGGCCCAGCCGCTCGATGGGTAGAGAGGTAGAGGCCACCTGGGACCGGTCAATGCCCACCCGTTGGGCAACTGCACATGCAAAGGGAGCGTAGCTGGTGGTCACCGCATGGACCTGCCAGCCCCGCTGGGCCAGGTTCTCTACCAGTGCCGGAGCTCCAGCTATCAGTGGCGCCTTCTCGCCCAAGCTCCGGATGACGTCGCTGGTCACTCCGTGGCAGATCAGGAAGGGGACAATCAGGGAGAGGGTATCCCCTGGCTCGTAGCCGGGCCGGCCCTCCAGGGTAAGCAGGTCATCGTAGCGGCTGATGGCCTCGAAGACTTGCCTGCCGCCGGGCCAGAGGCCCATGATCTCGTAGGCGTTGTCCTGGGGCGTCAGCGGCCCCTCCATGTCGAAGAATATCAGGCTCATCCCTCTCCCCCCGCCAGGGAAGCCTCTACCTCGGGGGTAAGGTCCACGGGAGCCACAGGGTGCCCCTGGCCATCTACTATTTGCCCGCCTCCCAGCCGGAACCGGCCCTGGCAGCAGGCCCGCAGCGTGGACACGATAAGGGGGAACTCCCGGGCCAGCCCCCGCTGTCGGATGGCCTGGAACAGGGGGAGCCCCTCTCCAAAGCTTTCTCTTAGCTCCACCACCAGCTTTCCCTCCACCTGGCTCCATAGTGCGTCCAGTACCCCTCCCCGGAGGGGATAGGTGCAGTAGGTTATCGCAGGCCCTCTGTCCAGGTCTGGGGTGACCAGGTGCATCATCACCCCGCTGCTAGCCGCGCGGGCCTCGATGAGTCGCCAGATTACCTCCTGCCAGGTGCCCGTGGGGCCACCGGGGGCTGCGGGATGGAGATTGATCATAGGAACGGCCTGGCACAGGGTGGGGCTGACGATGAGCATGTAGCCTGCCAGCACCACCAGATCGGGGGAGAAAGGCTCCAGCAGACGCAGCACCTCCTGGTCATAGCGCCGGCGCCAGGGGGGCAGCTTTTCAGCGGCGTAGGGCTGCCCTTGCCCTTGTTCCTGCCAGAAGCGGCGGCTGGACAGCATGACCAGGGGGATACGGTACCTCCGCACTAACTCCAGGAAAAGGTCGCTTTCGGGGGACTCCCCCGGCTCCCGGTTGCAGAGCACAAACTCCAGGTGGCCTGCTATATCACCCTTCTCCAGAGCAGAGGCGGCGGAGATAAGCAGCTCCCGGGCGGCCCCATCCCGCCCCGTGGAGAACCAGCCGATCCTGTTCACAGTGCTTGGATGCTCCCCTCGCCTGAAGCAGGTCCCCGGCGGGCCCGCTGCAGGAGACGACGGGTAGTGCTCCAGAAATGGACCCAGGGGGGCAAATACGCCCTAATAATTGTACTCTGCGCCAGGGAGTGCAGGAACCCCTGCGGGCCATCGAACTCGGGCAGCATCAGGCCGGCCCGGCCCACCTCCTCTGGCCGGTGGGCATCGCTGCCCGCCCCCGTGGCCAGGCCGTGGTGACGGGCGAAGGCCTCGGCCCGGCGGTCCGCCCA
>JACPQK010000029.1 GCA_016190535.1 Chloroflexota bacterium
CTACCCTCAGCGTATTTACCCCACCGAAGCCAACGCCGAATAGGGTCATGGCTAATACGGCCAGGGGCACAGTATGGGAGAAGGCAAAGATGAGTAGCCCCAGCACATTCAGCAGCACGGCAACTGTCAGGAGGTGCCTTTTGTCTATGCGGTCTATGTGGTCTCCCAGCCATCCAAAGCCTATCCGCCCTGGTATGCTGGCCAGAGGAAACAGGCTGGCGATGAAGCCTGCCGTTACCAGGGGGATGTTGACACTGAGCAGTGACGGCATGACGTGCAGGGACATCACGCTCAGCCCCACCCCGGAAACCGTGGCCACCATGCTGATCATCCAGAAGGCTCGGGTCCTGACAGCCTGCCGCACGGAAAGGCCGTCTTCCTCATGCGTAAGGCCCTTTCCCACCAGGGAGCGGGTGTTCCCCTGCCCGCTGCTCAGACTATCCCCGTCGGGAAGAAGGCCATAAGGCTCGGGCCGGTGCCTCACCATCAAGGCAGCGGGGATGCCGATGGCCCACATGCCAACGCCGGCTACTACGAAGGCTGTCCGCCAACTGTGCTGAGCGATAATCCAGGCTATCAGGGGGATGAGGACTCCGCTGGCCCCATAGGCTGCACTGGAGAGCCCCAGGGCGGTGCCTCTCTTCCGGGAGAACCAGTGGGCGATGGCGGTCGCCCCCGGCACCGGCATCATCATGCTGAACCCCATAGATAAGAGGACGAACAGGGTGTAGAAGGCCCATAGGGAACCTATCCGGCTCAGCAGTATGGCGCTGGCACCAGCGAGGAAGGCCCCTGCCAGCAGTATGCGCCTCGGACCAATCTTGTCGGTGAGGTAGCCTACGGTGGGGGACATAATGCCGCCCTCCAGGCTGCGTAGGGACATGGCTACCGAGATGCCCGCGTAGCTCCACCCCATCTCTTGTACCATGGGCCGGAGAAAGGCGGTAAAGCTGAAGTTAAAGGCGCCGGCCCCCCAGAAATTTATGAAGGCGGTAGCCAGGACTATCCACCATCCATAGAAAATGCCCCTGGGGGGAGCCAACTCCCGAGGGCTTTCTGCTGAGGGGGAACTGTGGGACCGAGTCGTCATGCGCAATTGCCTACTATCCTACATGAAGGAGGGGCTTTCGTCCAACGACTCCTCTTTGCATCCACCGCTTCGGCCTGTCTGAGCGTTGGGACCTTCCTTCCCATAAGGGTTCCTTCTCCTTGACCTAGGGGATGATTTTCACTAGAATTCCATACGATGAGCAAATTTGCCGAGAGGTTAAGTCAGGCCACCCGGGACGTAGCACCCCCGATAGGGTTCGGCGCGGCCTCCGTGGCCCGCCGGGCAGCCCCCATGCTCCTGGTAGCGGACATAACTGGGACGGAGGGCAATCTGGCAGCGGTGAAGGAGCTGGCTGACGCCGCCCTGCTCACGGTGCCCCACACCATTGGGCTGGAGGAACAGGTGCCCCGTCTCGTCCGGGGGCTGGGGGGTATGCCCTTCGGTGTCTGGCTGGAGGCACTCCCCGAGGCCGAGGTGGAGGATCTGTCCAGGCTGGGCTGTGACTTCGTAGTTTTTGGCAGTGAGGGCACCTCTGCCGCCATTGTCCGCCATGAGGGCATGGGCAAGGTGCTGGCTGTCAACACCGCTATGCCCGATAGTATGGCTGCTGCCGTTGAAGGGCTGGAAGTGGATGCGGTAGCTATCAGAGGCGAGGAAGAGGCCGGGCTTAGCCTGCACAGCCTGCTCCTTTACTATCGTTTCAGCGGTCTCACCAGCAGGCCCCTTATGGTGACTGCCCCCAAGGAGTTAACCACCCCCGACCTGGAGGACCTGCTGAGTGCGGGGGCCTATTCGCTGCTAGTGAACATGGAGGAGGTAGGTAAGCAGGGGCTTCAGAAGGTCCGCGAGGCCATCAGGCAACTGCCTACCACCCACCGGCGGCGCCCCCTGCGCGCCCGGCCCGTGGTGCCCAGGCCAGCGATTGCCGAGGAGGCAGCGAGGGAAGAAGAAGAGGAGGAATAAGCCCCTCTCTCGGGTCTTGCCTCCTGTCCCCCGCCCTGTTGCCAGGGGAAAGTTTTCACAGCATGACCTAACCGCCTTCACGATTCCTTCATATTCCCCATTTACCCTGGGGGTGGATGGAAAAAAGCAAAGGAGGCAGGTCATGAATCGCAGGTTGTTATACGTAGCCCTGGCGGCGTTGGCCTTGGCCGTGGCGGTGCCCCTAGCCAGCAACGCCTTGGCCCAGGAGCCCACCCCTACCCCAGAGCCAACCACTACCAGCCACGCCCAGTGTCCTGGCATGGGTGCCGGGATGATGGATGGCGGTCACCATGGTGAGCAGGGGACTGGCTCTGGGCTTTTGGGGGACTGGCAGACCATCCAGCGGGTATCTGCCCTGCTCCGGCTCACCCCCCAGGACATCGCTACTCGATTGGAGGGGGGAGAGACCCCGGCTGCCATAGCCCAGGCCCAGGGCGTGAGCCTCACTGACTTGGTGAATACCATCTTGGCGCCCTTCAAGGAGCAGCTCCAGGTCCGGGTGAAGTACGGCTACATCACGCAGGAGCAGGCAGACTTCATTATCTGGCAGCGGACACAAGCCCTGGAGACGCTCTTGCAGCAACCTATAGCCACCCCGACCGCAGGCGCTACGGGCATGATGGGGCCGGGCATGATGGCAGGGCCTCAGGGGGTAGCCCCCGGCGCAAGTGGCTCGGGAGGTATGATGGGCGGCGGCATGATGGGTGGAGGAATGATGGGTGGCAGTATGATGGGAGGTACAGGCCAGGCCTGGTAGTGCCTGGCTAACGCGAGAGGGGAGGGTGGGC
>JACPQK010000030.1 GCA_016190535.1 Chloroflexota bacterium
CTCCTATCCTGCGCTATCCGCCACCTCTTCCTCTTGCCCCGCTGAAGAGCCCCAACTTCGCCTTCAACATCCCCGGCGGGGGTGTGCAGGAGGAGCAGCTCAACGCTACGCTCCTCTACACCACGCCCGGTGTCCCCGGTGCACCCCCGGGCTCCACACCCCTGGGCCTGGCCGTAGACCCCGTGAGCTGGGACCTCTTTATCCTGGTAGAGGGAACTCCCAATGACGTCCTGCTCCAGGTCGAGCCTAACTCGGGCGTGATATACAACTTTATTGACACCGGTGTGGGCGATGCCCGGGACGTGGCCTGGTTTGACCACGACCTGTATGTAGTCTACGGCCCCCCCAATGCCACCAAGCTCAAGAAGGTCTTTGATGTAACGACTCCTAACCCCAATGGGCTGGACTCCGTCAATCTACCCCCGAGCAGTTTGGAGGCCCACGGCCTTGCCGTTCGCCCCACCAACCAGGGGATCTACGTGTCCTACCTTCAGACGGACCCCTCCCAGGGCATCCTTATCCGCCAGATCGACCCCGTCACCGGTCAAGAGATGACGGGAAGTCCCCTCAACGTCCCCGGAGGCCCCTCCGGCGGCGGCTTCAAGGACCTGACGTATTTCAGCCCGAAGGATGCCATGATGGGCGGCTACAAGAACAAGGTGGTCGTCTTTGACCCCTTGACCGGGTTTGTCTGGGAGACTAAAGAGATAGGCGGCGTCACCGAGATCGAAGGCCTGGCCCTGCTGCCCGATGGCCAGACCCTCCTCATCGCCGATAGTGTCACCAAGGCCGTACACAAGGTCGTTATGGGTGACGGTGACGGTGGCGCTGGGGGCGGGCCACCCTTCCCCAGGGCACTGTCCACTTGCGATGGCGAGCTGTGCCTCCTAGTGGACGGCAGCCCAGACAAGATAATGAAGGTCCAGCCCAACGGGAACAAACTGAACGAGTTCGATGCCCCGGGCAGCAGTATTGAGAGCCTTGCCTTCCTGCCCAGTAACCCCGGCAAGCTCTACATGATTGACAACAGCTCCTCCAAGCGCACCCTGTGGAGGGTGGACCCCCAGACTGAAGCGGCCACGAAGGTGGCTGAGCTGCCCGACTGGGTAGGGCTGATCGGTGCCCTGACCACCTCACCAGAAGGTAAACTCATTGCTGCCAACAGCACGGTAAACACCCTCTATGTGATCGACCCCCAGAGTGGGGCCATTGTCAACACCCTGTCCTTGACAGCAGCGCCATCTCAAGGCGGCCCCTCGGTCTGGCTGCCCGACGGTGGCCTGACGTCTCTGGAGTGGATGCCTGGCGGCCTGCTGCTGGGCGGGAAGTACAACAACTTCTTCAAGATCAACCCTACCACTGGGCAGGTGCAGGGCAATGACATGGTAGACCCCGGCATGCCCCCCTGGGACATAACCGGCATGGCAGTGAACGGGCCCAATTTGTACATCGCCGATGCGAGCACCCAGGCCCTCTACCGGGCGGGCATCCCTGGCGCACAGGCCGACGACCCCACCACGGCGGGCTACTATAATGCCACCATCATTGCTAACCTGCAGGGGCTGCCGCCCGTAGAGAGCGCCCAGACGCCCTTCACCCTGACCAAGATAACCGAGCCACAGCTTACCATCACCGAGCCCGCCTCCGGCTCCGCCTCTACGGAGGCCGCCATCACCGTCAAGGGCACAGTCAATGACCCCACCATCAAGACGGTGAGCGTGGGGGTAGCCTTGCCCACCACCACCCTCTTCCAGTCCAACGTGGAGGAGGCCCAGGCCGACCTCAACGAGAAGTGGTCTACTACTGGCTCGCACTCGCAGGTGAAGTGGCACGTGAGCCAGGTCAAGAAGCTGGGCACCAAGTCCTGGCGCTACGGCGACGTATCGGGAGCGCCTTCCTACGATACCCCGGGCCAGGCCAACTCTGGCAACCTGGAGACCGAGCCCATCACCATCGGTCAGGGTACCAAGCTGGAGTTCTGGACCTGGTACAACACGGAGCCGGGCTTCGACTTTGACCAGAAGCTCATCCAGGCGGTGACCGGTAACCAGGTGCAGGACATTGCCATGATCGTGGAGTTCTTCCCGCCACCGCTGCCGGGGCAGCCCTTCGTCCCCAAGCAGCCCGGCTACGTCTTTACACCCCAGGACACGGTGGTGTGCCCTCCGCCAGGCCCTTGCCCACCTCCACCGCCGGGCCTGCCCCCCAAGCTTGTCTTCGTGCCCTCAAATCTGATGGGGGGACAGGGGCCCGAGTTCGCCAAGGTAGTCCTGGACCTGACCCAGTTTGCCGGGCAGACCATCAAGATAAGGTTCCGCTTTGACACCAAGGACCCTGGCATGAACATGTTCGAGGGCTGGTATGTGGACGGTGTAACCGTCCAGGGTGCTGGCTTCAAGGGCGAGGTGGCCAACGTAGGCGCTGACCTCAAGTGGCAGGCCCAGTTCACCCTGGCCGAGGGCCAGAACAGCGTCCAGGCCCAGGCGGTCCGCAGCGCCTATGACCCCGTAGTAACCCTGGACCAGGAGGTCATATTATACCTGGACAGCCAGGGGCCTATCATCGAATTTGATCCCCTGTCCACTCCCACCAACAGCCCGCTCCAGACGGTCGGCGGTGCTTTCACCGAGCTTACCCCTGACCTGCTGGAGATGTATGTCAACGACAAGCTGGTGATGACGCAGAAGACCTTCTCGGACAACAGTTTCTCCAAGTCCATCAGCCTGTCAGAAGGGGATAACACCGTTCTGGTGAAGTTGACCGACAAGGGCGGCCTGGTGGGGCAGAGCTCTGCCACCATTGTGCTGGATAGCACCGGGCCTACCGTCCAGGCGCTGACTACCTCCTATCCCACAGGCGCGGTCTCCGCCCGGACTAGCGACTTCTTCGTCATGCAAGTCACAGCCACCGACGCCGCCACCGGCATCCAGACCGTCAAGATGCTGCTGCCGGGAGCGCCGTCGGAGAGCCAGCTCACCCAGAGCTGGACCCAGGGCCAGAAGAGTGCCCTGGCGGCTGGGCAAGAGGTGTGTGTCAACAACACCTGCTACCAGAAGGTAAGCGGTGCCCTCTACGAGGTCATGCCCTTTATGCCTGTTAGCGAAATACCCGTGGCAGTGCGCAACCAGTGGGGAGTCTCCCCCCAGGCCACGCACCTCTTCCCCATGAAGCTGCCCTCGGCGGCACCTCCCGGGGCCTACAGCCTGACGGCCATCGCCGTGGACAACGCTGGCAACACCAGCACCACGGGCGTATCGGCGCAGGTCGTATCTACCTTGTCCAAGTTCAACATCAACCTGATGCCAGGCTGGAACCTGGTCTCGTTGCCGCTGATACCTGATGATTCCTCTATTGGGACAACCTTGAGCGGCCTGCCCCAGGGTTCCTTGCACTCCGTCTGGTACTACGACGCCCCGGCAGGAGCCTGGAGGAGCTACGTGCCCGGTGCTCCCACCAACGACCTGACGCAGATGACCACAGGCAAGGGCTACTGGGTGCGGATGAACGAAGCGGCCTTCACCCTGTCCGACCCACTGATGCCAGGCCTGCCCCAGACCCCGGTGCCCATCAGGCTCACTATCTCAGGCGTGGTGCTCAAGCCGGGCGAGGTGCCGCCCAGCTACAGCGTGGTCCAGGGCTGGAACCTGGTAGGTATCCATACCGAGCGGGCCAAGCAGGTCTCCGTCGCCCTGAAGAGCCTGACCAGCGCCTTCGGTGCCGACCTCTGGGGGTCCATCCTCGGCTATGAGAACTTCATCGACTTCCCCACGGAGGCGGGGGCGGAGCCACAGGTAGTCCTGGGTGCCTTCGTCTCCTTGGGCCAGACCGACAGCGTGGATCCTGGCCAAGGCTACTGGATATATATGACGGCAGCCGGGACTATAGTCCCGTAGGCAAGGAAGCGCGACGTGTAAGCCCTCCTGGTGACAGGGGACAGTCACCCGCATGAGGAGGGCTTACATATGAGAGGATCCACGAAGAGATGAAACCGAGTTACAGATGGCAAGGCTGGCCCCGCCTTCCGGTAGCGCTGCTGTTGCTGGCTGCCCTCGCCGCTCAGTTCCTGACCACCCCAACCCTGGCGGTGCCGCTGCAGCCCATGCGCCTCTGGGGGACGGTATACCTGGCCGGTCAGGCCGCCCCATCGGACATCCCCCTGTACGTTGCAGTGCCCGGCGTATCCGGCTCCCCCACCCAGCCCACCAGCCCTGTCAGCGATTCCCTGGGCAGGTACGGCTACCAGCCCCCCTTCTACGTCTTGGGGGACGACACGGGCACTCAGACAAAGGAAGGAGCGGTAAGCGGTGACCAGGTAGACATCTATGTGGACCAGTACAAAGCCACTACCCTTACCTTCATCCTTGGTAGCGCCTTCGCCCTGGACCTTAGTGTCCCCGCGACCAACGTCCTGACCACCCCCCTCGCCCTCAGCCCCAACTCTCCCACCGTAGCCCAGACCGTGACGGCCTCGGGAGCGGTGACTGCGGCAGGCAGTGGCCTAGCTGGCATAGCAATAGCGGTCCAGTGGGGCGACGGCAGCTCCAGCTCGGCGACGTCAGGGGTGGGGGGAAGCTACTCGGCGGCCCATACCTATAGCGCCGCGGGTAGCTACAGTGTCCAGGCCATAGCCCAGGCCAATGGCTACGTCCGCGGGTCCAATGCCGCTAGCCTCACGGTAGCCCCCCAGCCCCCCAGTGCGCCGCAGAGCCCCGCTCTGTCCACGCCGGGCAACGATAACACGCCCACCTTTACCTGGTCGGCCCCAGCCTCGGTCTCCAGCCCACCCCTCAAGCGGTATGAAGTTAGCGTGGATGCCCCCGCCAGCTTCATCAGCGTGGACACCAGCACTACGTATACCTCGACCGCTGACCTTAGCGATGGCAGCCATACCTTCCGGGTGCGGGCGGTAGACAATGCCGATCAGGTAAGCCCCGTAGCGGAGCTGGTGTTCACCATAGACACCACGGGCCCGGCTGCCCCTGGCCTGGTGTCTCCCACCAGCGGGACCGCCCTGGCTGATACCACCCCCACGCTGGACTGGACAGACGTTACCGACCCCAGCGGGCCTGTGAGCTACCGCCTGGAGATAGACAACACCGCGGACTTCTCCTCCCCGGTGCTGGAAAAACAGGGGCTTACGTCATCCGGCCATACTTTAGCTTCGGGGGAGGCCCTGGCGGACGGCCTATACTACTGGCGAGTAAGGGCAGCCGATGGCCTGGGCAATCTGGGGGCCTGGTCCTCTGCCAGCTCCCTGCGCATAGATACGGCCGGCCCTGTTGCCCCCGGCCTAATTTCGCCCAGCGATGGCACCCCGACCAGGGACACCACGCCCAGCCTTGACTGGTCCGCCGTCACGGATATCAGCGGGCCTGTGACCTACACCCTGGAGCTAGACGACGCTAGCGACTTCTCTGCCCCATTGGTGCTCGCCAAGACAGCCCTTACCTTCTCTAACTACACCCTCGCTACCAGCGAGGCCCTCTCGGATGGCCTCTACTACTGGCGGGTAAGAGGGGTGGACAGCTTGGCCAACGCGGGTGCCTGGTCTTCGGCCAGGGCGCTGCGCATCGACCTGAGCGGGCCCTCCGCGCCAGGCCTGATTGCCCCCACGGATGGCTCTTCCACCACGGATACCACCCCGGAGTTTAGCTGGTCCGCCGTCACGGACCCCAGCGCTCCCGTCACCTATGCCCTGGAGATAGACGATGCTGACAGCTTCGCTTCCCCGGTGGTGGTGAAGACGGACCTGACGGCGACCAGCTATACGCTGACCGATGCTGAGGCCCTGGCCCTGGGGCTCTACCACTGGCGGGCCAGAGCGGTGGATGCCCTGGGCAACACGGGGGAGTGGTCTGCTGGCTGGTCCCTGAGGATAATAACTGCGGTGGTGACGGGACCTGCCCCTGGTGGCCCCCTGGCCACATCCACTCCTACACCTGGCCCTGAGCCAACTGCCACACCCACGCCTCGCCCTACCTCCACTCCCACACCCACGCCTACCCCTATCCCCGCTCCTCCCAGCGTTGAGGAAATAGAAACGGCCCCACCCCAGGAGACCGCCCGAAAGCTGGAGGCGGTGGACCCTGGAGAGGCTGCCCAGGCGCTGGCAGGGGCAGATCCCATCAAGGCGGCTGAGGCAGTGCAGGAAATGGACCCCACCAAGGCCGCCGACGTGATGGACCAGATGGACCCTCAGAAAACCTCTGAGATATTCCAGGCCATGGACTCAGAAAAGGCTGCTGCTGTAGCAGATGAGATGGCCCCAGAGAGTACCGCCGCCACTCTGGGCGGGGTAGATACAGGGAAGGCCGCCGAGGTAATGGGGGAGATGGAGCCCGAGAGGGCTGCCCGGGTAGCAGACGCTTTGCCGCCGCAAAAGACGGGGGAAATCCTGGAGGAGATGCCGCCTGACAAGGCGGGAGGAGTGATGCAGGAGATGGCCTCGGAGAAACTGACCGAGGCGGTGCCTCATATGAAGGAGAGCACCCTTAGCCAGGCGCTACCCCAACTCACTCCCGATAAGCTATACCAGATACCCCCCAGGGTCCTCTTCGATGCCCTGCCTACCGCCCCTGCCGAAGCCCTGGTGGGGGAGACACCGCCCACACCTCCGCCGGGCCTGCCCTACCCTATAGTGGTCTATACCACCCCCTCCGGAGCAAGATACCTGGCCATCAGGACCGTCTCCGGGGAATGGGCGGTGATGATGGGAAGCCCTATGCCCATCCACAAGATCCTGGTCAAGTTCAAGACCGACCTCACCAATGTGGAGACCAACGCCGAGGAGCTACCCGCTAGGCCCACCAGTATCGCTACTGACCCGCCGGGGATCATGGCCCGCAAGTTCTTCACTATTGAGCTGATCCGTGCCCAGCCGGAAGACGTGCTGGCCGCACACCTCACCTACAAGGTGGAAAAGACGTGGGTCCTGGAGAACAGGATCCACGAATGGTCGGTGCAGCTCTACCGATATGATCCGGAGAGGAATGCCTGGGTGGGTATCCCTAGCAAGAAGGTGGACGAGGATTTCCAGTACCTCTACTATTCCTCTGTGCTACCGGGCTTCTCTACGTTTGCCATTACCGGGCTGAGCCAACCCCCACCACCCCGGATGGCCGTAAGCGGCCTGGTAGTCACGCCCTCCTGGGTCCTGCCCGGCGGTAAGGTGGATATCAGCGCCACTGTTACCAACCTGGCGACGCAGGAGGAGACGTTCGTGGTCCCCCTGTGGATTAACGGGACAGCCGAGGCTACTCAGAGCATCACGCTGGCCGCCAGCGCCCAGGGTGTTCTGCGCTTCTCTCTAGCCCGGGAGATAGAAGGGACCTACCAGGTCCGGATAGACCGGGAGATGGCCTCCTTCCAAGTATCGACGCAGCCCCAGCCCACCGCCACGCCGACGGCGACACCGCCCCCTACGCCATCCCCCACAGCCACGCCCTTCCCCACCCCAACGGCAGCGCCTACAGCTACGCCGACGCCTGTACCCACGGCCCGGCCCACCGCGACCTTGACCCCGACGCCCGTGCCCACACCCACCCGGAC